>JAFGJA010000349.1 GCA_016929355.1 Anaerolineae bacterium
ATCAGGCCAAATACGGCGTTCAGGGCGTATTCGCTCTGCCAGATGTTATCGTGCCACGCGCCGTGTCCGTCTTCCCACGCGCGCAAGGCTTCATTGAGCGCCAATTCGTGCGCGGGCTGCTGCGGATTCAAGCCCCGCAAAAAGGCGCGTTCGCTGTAGCGTTCGGTGTGCGGCAGATAGCGCGTATTGATGCGTCCGGTGAGCGGCAGATAGGCGGGGAGCGGGTCCGGCCAGCCTTTGGCTTGCAGTTTAACCACATCGGCATGTTCTTGGGCCAGATACGCGATCCAATCGACCATGACCGAGGACAGTTTGAAGTCTATCATCTCGATCTCGGTGGTTTCGGTCATTTCGTCCGGCCTATCGAGCGCTTGCGCCTGTTTCGCCAGATCGACGATGAAATCGACCATGCGCTCACTGCGCGGCGAATAATCGGCTCCGGCTTGCGCCACCTGAATCAGATCGGGCGGCGTGTTGCCCACCTGGTAGTACGCGCGCCCCGGTTTGTCATTGGGCAGGTGCGCCGCATCCACCCGGCGCAGCATTTCGCGGCTGTCTTCCGGCGATTCGACGCGCAGACAGATACGGAATTTCATATTGGAGCGCATCTGGTCGGAAATCTTACCCTGGGGACGCTGCGCCGCCAGGATGAGCGACACCCCTAACGCACGCCCCAACCGCGTGATGCTTTCGAGTTGGGCTTTGTATTCGGGATAATCCTGGATCATCTCCGCGAATTCGTCCACGATGATGAACAGGTGCGGGAGCGGTTCAATTGTCTGGGTGCTGTCACCGCGCAGCCGTCCAGCTAACCGGAGGCGGTTATACTGCACGATATGATCGACTTTAAAATTGGCGATGATCTGGCCGCGCCGGTCCAGTTCCGCGCGGATCGAGGCGAACACGCGCTCCACCGCGCGCGCATCGAGATTCGTCACCAGTTCAATACAGTGCGGCAGTTCGCGGAACTTATCGAACGCGGTCCCGCCTTTATAGTCCACCAGCAGGAAATTAACCGCGCTTGGATCGTATTTGAGCGCCAGCCCCGCGATGACGGTCAGCAGCAGTTCGGATTTACCGGAACCGGTGGTCCCGGCGATCACGCCATGCACACCCGAATATTTCGCGTCAAAGATGATTTCGGTGGGGCCTTGCGCGCCCTCGCCAATCTTGACGCGCGGCCATTCGGGATGGCCGCGGCTGTGTTCCCAATCGCCCAACACGTCGATCTCGTCAATGTCTTCGACTTCGAGCAGCGCGAGCAGGCTGATCGCATCGGGGATGATGACGCGGTTCGCTTTTTCGGACAGGTCGATTTCCAGCCGGTCACTTTCCGCATTCATGCGCGCAAACAGGTCGGTCAGCAGTTCCACCGAGCGCGTTTCCAGCCGCGCCAGATATTTTTCCTGGGTGATGACCGAGGCGTGCTGCTGCGTATCAAGCTGGCGGCGAATGTCTTCGCGTTCACTGAGCGGCAGTCCGACGGGCAGCGCAACCTGGAATTCCAACGGGACGCGGCTCAATTCGCGGTTGACACGGATCACACCGCGCCCGACGACTTCGGGCAAAATCGGCGCGCCGCGCCCGACAACGGTGCTGTATTCGCCCGCATCGGCCAGCGTCAGCGCGAGTTTCTTGGGGAACAGGTTATACACTTTGCTGTTGATCTCGTTGGGCAGACCCGCCGTGACCACAAAATGAATCCCCAAATCCGGCCCTTCGCGCAGCAGCGTGATCAGGCGGGGGATTTGTTCTTCAAAGTTTTCGCGGAATTCCACAAAATTATCCAGCGCGACGACAATCGCCGGGAACCGTTTTTCCTGTTCGACATGCTGGTTATACTGCACCAGATTGTTGTAACTCGAATTGCTCAGGATCGCGGTTTTGCGTTCTTCGAGGAAATTCGAGAGGATGATCAGCAGCCGTTCGACGCGATCCGCTTCATCCACCGGGATATGCGCGCCGACATGCGGTAAATTCTGGAACAGCGTCAAGCGCCGCCCGCCGAAGTCCAGAATGTAGAGGTGCAGATCGCGCGGGGAATGGTTCGCGGCTAACCCGACCATGACCGTTTGCAGGAACAGCGTTTTGCCCCAACCGCTCGCACCAAAAATGATAACGTGCCGGTCAGTGGGCAAATCGACCATGAGCAAATGCTGCCGCGCCCGCGCCGGATTATCGATGACGCCCACGGCGGTTTTGAGGCGCAGATCGGGGTGCTGCCAGATGTTTTGATCCCAGGTCTGCTCGTTCGTTTGCTGCCAGCGCATCACGTTGGCATTGAGCGGGATCAGGTTACGTGAATGGCCGATGCTGTTCGCATTGAGATAATTTTGAATCGTGGCGGCGGCTTCGTCCTCTTCCTCTGTTTTGCGCAAATACAGCGTGTCGCGCGGCTCATCGAGCGGCAGATAAATCGGTATCGGGTCCGGCCACGTTTTGTCCAGCGTAAGCAGCCCATGATCGGATACCAAACGCTGCATGGTTTCGATCAGGATGCGGTACATGGGTTTTTCGACGATGGGTTCGTCTTCTTCGCTCTCATCGTTCACCCAGATAATGCGCAGTTGCTCGCCTTGTTCAGCATCAATGTAGGATTTGCTGGCGTAGGCGACCTGGATCAGTTCGGGGACTTCGTTGCCCACGCGGTAGTAGCCGCGCCCTGCCACGCCTACCGGTAAATAAGCCGCGTCCGAGGTGCGGATCACTTCGCGGCTGTCTTCGGGATTTTCGACGCGCATACAGATACGGAACTTGATGTTCGCGCCCATCTGATCCGTGACGCTGGAACCGGGGCGCTGTGAGGCCAGCACCAGCGAAACACCGAGCGCGCGTCCCAACCGCGTAATGCTGTCGAGTTGGGCGCGGTATTCGGTGTTGTCCTGGATCATCTCCGCGAATTCGTCGATGATGATGAACAGGTGCGGGAACGCATAGCGGGCCACGTCGCCGGGTTTGGTCAGGCGGCCTCGGCGGTAATCCACAATATGCTCGATCTCTTCCGCTTCGGCAATGATGCGCGAGCGGCGATCCAGTTCCGCGCGGATCGAGGCGAACACACGCTCAACGGCGCTGTCACTCAGATTCGACACGGACTCGATACAGTGGGGCAGGTCGGCAAAATCGCTGAACCCGGCCCCGCCTTTGAAGTCCACCAGCAGGAAATTGACCGCCGTTGGATCGTAATTGATCGCCAACCCGATGATCAACGCGCGCAGCAGTTCCGTTTTACCGGAGCCGGTGGTCCCGGCGATCATGCCATGTACACCGGAGACTTTCGCGTCAAAGGTGATGTAGCAGGTTTCGTTCCCGGCCTGCAACCCAATCGGCACGCTCGGCCATTCGCCGCCCAGCCGGGTTTTTTGCCACTTATCGAGGATGTTCAATTCTTTGAGCGAGCCGACCCGGTGCGTGAGCAGTAAGTCTACTTCGGTGGCGAGCGAGGCCGCCGCGCTCAGGCGAATTTCGTATTCCGCGATTTCCTGGGCGATCAGGTCGGCATTAAGCTGTTTCACTGCATCCGCGATGCCGACGTAGCGGACGGTGTTAAGTTCCGTTTCCGCGTACCGGAAGGCGACGGTATAGCCTTGCTCGTCGTCCTGATCCCCATCGGGCGGGGCGGCAATTTGCTGCAACTCGATCACCGCCTGACAATCACCGGGGATTTGTTCCGGGCGATCCACCAGGAAGATCACTGCCGCGCCGAGTTCAAGCCCTTTTTCCATAATGAGCGAGATCGTGGGCAGAGTTTCCACATCGCGCAGGGTGGAATGGGTGGGCACTTCCATCATATCCACGACCAGCAGGATAAACGGCAGCGTGACATCTAACCCTTTGGATTCGTTAGCGCGCTGCTGGCGCGTGAGCAGTGTCCCGCGAATCTGCTTGAGCAGGATCGTCAGATCGCTGTCTTCGCGGGAGGCATCACCATCCACCGAGCGCCCCTCCGGTTCAAACGCCATGCGCGTAGCCTGATCGCTCAAGCGGACGTGTGGCAAATTTTCCATCCACTCCCAGCGATTTTTGACTCGTTGGCTGCCGATGACGTACAGTTCGGTATCCGTGTAGGAATGGAACAGCGTGAACTGGGAGAGCAGGGCATAGCTGTATTGGTACACGGCGCGGTGGGAAGTGTGCGTTTTATTGAGCCGCGATGTGCCCCCGCTCAGTTTGGCAAAGCTGATGTTATCAGGAAAAATGCCGACGGAGTGGCGCACGGTCTGATTCAGAGATGCGGCCTGGGTGGTGGGCTGCTGGTCTTCATCATCTTCTCCGGCGGGGCCTTGCGGGGCCATGCGCAGATTGATGGTGACGGGCACGTCGAATAAATAGAGTGAATCATCACAGAGGCGCTGCGCATCATCAAGCAGTTCGCTGGCGGTATCCGTGCCCCCCGACAGCTTATAGATCACGGTGGAATTGATCGTCCCAATGCCTAACCGGATCAGCCCGAAATCGCTGTCGGTGGTGCGGCGTTCCCACACGCGCGGGCCGATGCGACTTTTATTCGCTTTTTTGGCAATATCGAGTAATAAACTGGGATTGGGGTAATTATAGTAGTAAAAATCGGACTGTTCGCGGTGATACCCTTCCATGTCGTGCCGCAGTTCGGCCAACTTTTGGCTGTAGGCTTTTTTCTGTTCTTCGGCTTCGCGGCGGGCCATAATAAACCGGCGCAGTCCAAAGACCACCGAGAACACCATCGCCAGACTCATGGGTATAATAAATACCACACTGCGCCCGCGCCCGGAGAACGCTAAAAACACATATCCCAGCACCATAATCAGGGGTAAAAATAATTCTAAAATCGCTTGTTGGTTTTGCATCTCGTCCGGTGGGCCGGGGACTTCGATCTCATCAATCGGGAGATGCGGTTGGATACGGGGTGGGCGTGGCAGAATTTTCTTATCGGGCATACAAGACATCCTTAAGGCATAATGGTGATTCAGTCTAATTATATGATTCCATGATGTAATTGCAATTTCGTGACATGTCTCATTTGTAAATTGATCCGTTTTTCATAATAATGGTAGCTGTCACAAAGGGGAAATTATGAAACGCTTGCCACTCATCCTTATTCTTATATTAGCCACGCAATTTAGTCTGGCGTTTGCTTTACAAAGTGATTATACGGTTCGGGTCAATTACAGCACGATCCAACCCCAGGCCGATTCGCTCCTGTTGCAGAGCTATTTTAACCTGTTAGATAGCAGTGGACAGATTGCCACGACGGGTAACGTTGATTCGGTCCTGATCGAACTGCAAAACGGGTCAAGTTATATGGCGGATGCCAGGCGTCCCAATACGCCGTTTTTTATTGTATTGGTGCTCGATACGAGCGGCAGCATGGGCAGCACCAGCCAGAGTATGCAAGAGGCGGCGCAAAATGCGGTTTCCAGTGCGCCGGATAATGCCCATTTCACCGTCATCGGTTTTGATGACGAGATTCGCGCGCTGCAATCACAATTTACCTCCAACCAACAACTCACTATGAGCGCTGTCGATGATGCCGACGCCCGTCCGGGGCGGGGCACATGCCTGTATGACGCGGCATGGCAGGCGATGGATTTGCTCCAGGGTAAGCCTTCTGGTCGCCGCGCCGTGATCCTGTTCACGGATGGAGTCGATGAAACACCGGCTGGTAACGTGTGCAGTTCGCATACCTTGCCGCAGGTGATTACCAGAGCGCAGGAATACGACGCCCTGACGCCGTTTTTCACGATTGGTTTTGAAGGTGGCGGTCAGGTGATGGATCAAGGCGCATTGCAGGGTTTGGCGCAGCAGACCCAGGGTTTTTTCTCGCGGGTAGACCAGCAGCAAAATCTGAACTCAGCTTTTAGCTACATCATGGAGATTTTGCAGAGCCAGTGGTTTATTCAGGCGACCATTTATCCGGCAGCCGGGGATCAGATCGCGCTGCTGACACCGGTCCTGAATGATGGCACGCACGCCGCCGCCGGTCAGGTGCGCTTTGCGTCGGATCGGACCTATTATCCGCCGACGGAATTTCAGTTGTCGATCTCCGGTTTGACGTATGATGCGCTAACCAAGACCTTTAATCTGCAACTGATGACCTCCGGCTTGACCCCGGAAATACGAATTGAAGTGACGGTGCAAAGTAATGATGGCCTGGATGTCATCGCGCCTATCGTCGTCAGTAATCCGGCCCAGCCGATCCAGATTCCGTCCGATCAGTTGGTCGGCAACCAGGATTATGAAATCGTAGTGAGCGCCTATGATCAGGCCAACGCGCAGATCGTTAATCCGATCACGCGCAAATTTACGTACAATGTCGCCGACGCCCCGGATTTTGAGGTCAGCGCCTCGATTTCGGGGGTGCAGCCCACGGCGGACGGGCAGGCGCTGGAGATCATGTACGATGTGCAGGGGCGGGAACAGATCGCGCGCCTGGAACTGACGATTATTGATAACCTGGGACTGAATGTGCCGGGGGCGGTCAATGGACAGCCGGATAAAGATAGTTCGTCGGTGCGGATTCCGCTCTCAGCGCTCAAACCGGCGGCGTCTTATGTCGCCAAATTGCAGGTCTTTGACAGCCAGAATCGCCCTTTGCTGGATGAGCCGGTTACGCACGACTTCACCGATCCGCGCCCGGAACAAGCGTTGCAAATGCGTATTGCGGGCGTGGACCTGGATGACATGACGATCCGGCTGGTCTATGCGAATGTGTCGGAAGTGGCGCAGCTCGAAGTGATGATCATGTCGTCGCAGGGGTTGGTGACGCAAGAAACACGCCAATTTACCGGGGTGAGCGATGCCATCCCGATTACGGCTAAACTATCACGCGGGCAGTCGTATACCATCCAGGTCATGCCGCGCGATGCTATAGGGACCAACCTGTTAGATGCGCTGGTCGAGCATCAGTTTGATTACCCGGAAGAAAATATCTCGTTGCTGACGCGCATCACCAATATTATCGCGTCACCACTTCCCCTGGGCTTGTGCCTGTCCGTAGCGATTCTCGGTGGTGTGTTTGTGTGGCTGCGCTGGCGCGGTGAAAAGCAAGCGCAGGAATTGGCGAACAGCGCCGATGATGAACTGGCGGATCGCGGTACGATTTTCTTCACGGCTGATTCCAATTCGCCCGCGCCCTATCTGTCGCAGCGCAGCCATTCCACGTCGAGCACTGCTTCGCGGCGGACGAGTTCGCGCCGGACCCCCACCTGGCCGGAAAGTTCGCCCACCGAAACCGATCCGAATACGACGGTGGTGCTGAAATCCGTGGAACGGCCTACGCTCACGGGCGTGCCCTCCGCGTATTTGTATGTGCGCCAGAGCCGGACGGATGGCATGGTGGATTACAAGATGCCGGTTAAGCCGGTGCGTAATATCATTGGCCGCGATCTCAACGCGGACCTGAGTTTCCTGCAAGACCCATCGGTTTCCCGTTCGCACCTGAATTTGCGCTATTCCTTGTCGAACCGGTGCTATGAAGTGGAAGTGCTCTCGCCACATGAAGGCTTCACCCGCATCAATAAGGAAATGGTCGCTCCCGGTGAAATCATTTACCTGCCGAACGATCAAATGGTGCGCTTTGAAATTGGCAACCTGAAATACCCGGAGCGGACCGTGATCATTGACTTTGAGGTTGAAGCGCGGTAGTGATTAAATTATATAGTCATAAATTATATTTCTTTTAAATAGTGTTATTTACTTTTTTCAGAATTATAAGTGGCGTTACAAAAATAAAAAATTTATAAATTAAGTAGATCAGGGTTCCGTCTGATGTTATACTCGTTTTATAGTCTTGGTCTATCAAGACCTAGTAGATCGGAGATAGTATGGCAGCTAACGTAATTCAAGCCGATTATGATGTTTTAGAGAAGGTCGGTAAGGAGTTTGAGAAGTTACATAGTCTCAATCTGAATATGACCCGGCAAATCCGTACTTATTCGCAAACGCTGGTCCAGGATGGGTGGAAGGGCGAAGCCGCCGAGCAGTTTGAGCAAGAGATGGAATCGGTGGTGCTGCCGCGTTTGGATCGTTATTGCGAAGCGCTCGAAATGGCGGCGCAAGTGACCCAGATGGTGAGTTCGATCATGCAGGAAGCCGAACAGCAAGCCTGCTCATTGTTTAAGTAAGGGAGTCGAGTTGATGGCTGACATTATTTATGTAAACAAGGAAATGATGGAAGAGATGCGCCGTCATTTCGTCAATGGGGCCGAAGAGTTGGACGCGGCGGTAAATCAGATCAATCAGATTTCCAATGAACTGGCTGATGATGGGCTGATTGGTGATGCAGGCACGGCCTTCACGGAAGCCTTGACGGGCATTTTGATCGGCAAAATCACGGAAATTCGCCAGAAGTTCACCGAACTGTCTGAAGACATTCTGTTTGCCGTGCGGCAGATGGACGAAGCGGACGATCAAGCCGAAGATAATATGGGTTACTAAAGGAGCGGATAGCTGATGGGACTGGGTCATTTATTACATCTTGCCCGCGAACAGGTGCAGGATATTCGGAACAAAGTTAACCAGCAGATCGATCTGATCAGCGATGAGGTGCAATCCAAGCTGCAAAATTATGTAGCCGAGGTTGTCGGCGGGATTTGGCGCGGCGAAGGCGCTGATGAATTCGTGCGCGAAATTACCGAGTATGCGTTGCCCAAATTGGCGGAGATTACTGGCGATATTCAGCATCAGATTGTTTGCCTGGATCGCTCCGTATCGACGATGGATGATGCCGATGCGCGCGCCAAGTCAGAAGTTAATCGCCTGGCGGATGCCTTCGAGCGGATCTAAGGAGTGAATGATGGCTAACGAAATTTATATGAATGTTCCCGAAGTGGAAAAGGTGGCGCAGGGGTTTAGTGTGGCCTCCGATATTCTCCGCGCAGTGAGCAAGGCGCTGCAAGCGCTGCTCCAATTGTTGAAAGCGGTGGCGTTTATGGGGTTGGTCGGTGGTCAGGCGTTGCAGAGCTTTATCGAATGGGTGAAGCCGAAAATTGACGACATGGCCGAATATTGCGAAGAAATCAGCAATGATGTCAAGTTTGCGATTGAAGCCTATGTCAATGGGGATGAGGCGGGCGCAACGCGCTTCCATTAACCCGGTTATTTAACACGCTATTTTCAACGGCGATCCTATATCATGCGGGATCGCCGTTTTTGTGTGTGGGCCAACTTTTTATTGAGATGATTCGTGTAGGGGCGGACCAACGTGTCCGCCCGGTTGTGCATTTGCGGGGAGCACACAGTGGTGCTCACCTACACCATTCGCCGCAGCACCGCCAGCAAAAAGCGCGGGTTATAGATCAGGTAACGCCGCCAGAGGCGTTTTGGTTCTTGCATCAACCGGAAACTCCATTCCAGGCCGTGACGCTGCATCCACCGGGGCGCCTGGCGCTTGTTGCCGGAGAGGATGTCAAACGCGGCTCCCACGCCGATCAAGATCGTGGCGTGCAAGAATGGCCGGTATGTTGCCATCCAGAAATCTTGTTTGGGACTGCCCAACCCCACCCAGATGATAGTCGCCTGCGCTGCATTCAACTGCTCAACCACCGCCGGATCGGGGGGCGCATCAATGGGCATGTCGGGCGGGGGCGTGATCGCCCCGGCAATCTGCAAGCCGGGATAATGGGTTTGCAGCCGGTCCGCAAGCTGCTGTGCGACGCCCGCCTGCCCGCCGTAAAAGAGATGGCGCACCGGTTTGTCTGGTGTGTGATCGGTATCTGCTGCTGTACGGGCACAGAGCGCGTGCATCAGATCGGGGCCATACACGCGCCCCGCCTGGGGATGCCCGGCTATATGCTGCAACCAGACCAGGGGCATCCCGTCGGCTGTGACCATATCCGCGCTGCTCAACGTGGCCTGTAATGCGCTGTTTTCGCGGGCGAGCATGACCGTGTAAACCGCACAGGTCGAAACGCGGTAATGTCCCGGTTGGCTGGCCCACTGCGTCAGTGTATCCAGCGCGGTAGTGAACGGCTGCGCATTGACGCCTACACCCAGTATATCGACGCGCGCTTCGTCTGCCTGATAGCTGATCGTCTGCCGCCGCGCCAGCGCGTCAGTTGTTCCTTGCGTGGGCCTAACCTGAGTTGGCGTCAATACGCGATTCATAAACAATATCCCGCGTTAGTAGCTGGCTTCGACCCAGGGTAGATGGATAAAATACACGTCATCGCTGACCGTGTCGTTATAGACATTGGCGGTGTTAAGCTGGCCCTGGCTGTTATACCATTCGCCCCAACCGGCGGTTTTGCCCGCCGCCCAGGTGTCACCCGCCTGTACCTGGAAGCTGTTCCCATCATAGACTTCGGAAACGATGCCGACGTGTCCATACCCACCGCCGCCGCCGTTATGCACCATGATCGCGCCGGGGCTGGGATTCTTGTCCACGACGACGCCGTATTCAGGATGGGCCGCCGCAAACGCGCGCGCTTTGTCATCCCATTGATTCGCGTTGCCCGGCGATTGTCCATCGACTTCCACCCAGGGAATCCAGCCGTTTGCCAGCACAAAAGCCACGCAGCCGATCCCCAGGTTGCGATTCGAGACTTTGCC
>JAFGJA010000350.1 GCA_016929355.1 Anaerolineae bacterium
ACCGAGGCGAGTATGTACACGCTGCGCGATACACCGATGCACATCGCCATCGCCATGAGTCTGCCCGAAGTGATGGACGCGATTGGCGGCGCAAAGATCAGCGATCTGGTCGATGACGACGTGACCAAGATCAGCGGCTGGCTGCCGGTGGCGAAGGTGGACGAACTCAAACCGGATTCGGCTATATCTGTCTATTACGGCACGCAGCAAGTCGCGCTGTTCCGCACGAATGGCGACATTTACGCGCTCAACAATCGCTGCCCACACGCGCGCGGCCCGCTCTGCGATGGTCAGGTGAGCAATGATGGCAAGGGGCCAACGGTGCGCTGTCCCTGGCATGAGGCGTATTTCAGCCTGGCAAGCGGTGAGGTGATCTTCGGGCCATCACCGCGCGGCGTGGAGACGTTCCAGGTGAAGGTCGAGGACGATACGATTTATATATCGCGGAGTTAGCCGCACTGAAAATAAATCGAAATGGGACGCAGATAAACGCGGATAACGCGGATTTAAAAGTCAAATGAGGGTTTGTTGTGAGCGAATCGGATCAGAGTTTCCAGATTGAGATTCTATCTCAGGGGTGGCTTGGGGAAAATTCCGAAGTCACCCAGGAAAATAACGAAGATACAGTCTTTGATCTGTGTTCACACGGGCTGATCCGATTGGTGATCGATGGGCAGATAATTTTGCCTACCGAAGAAAATGATTCGTATGGTATCAGCGAGAGTGCGCTGGCGATGCTTAGATCGCTGGACAGTAACCACTATAGCGATAGCCGCGCTGAATTTATTCTGGCGCATTGCAAACCTAAACGTACCTGGCGAGGTTGGGTTTACCCTGAGTTGCCAGAATATGAACCTAAACCAACTGTTGCGGAACGCATGATTTTTCACGGCTGCGGAACGCTGTTAATGTCTGGTTGTTCAGTTGGCGTTGACTGGACAGTCGAACATAAAAGTAACTTTATCCAAATTTCTAATGTCATTCGATATGATGGCAATGGTCGAGCACAATTCACGCATTTTCCATCAATAAATATCAGCGTACCCAAAGACCGTTATCGCCAACAGGTGGTGTCATTTGCGCAAGAGGTCAAAACTTTTTTTGATGGTAATCCCGATAGAGTTCCCGTAAACCTATGGGATTTTGAACAGCATGAAGTCTTTTGGGAAGAATTCAATCGTCTGCTGGCGAAACATTCCATCACAAACCCTAACATAGAGTGAGTAAACCACTATATGACTGAACACCGTTTTTTGCAGGCGTGCCGCCACGAACCCACCGATGTCACTCCGATCTGGCTGATGCGGCAGGCGGGGCGTTACATGGCCGAATACCGCGCCATCCGTGCCCAACACAGTATGCTCGACGTGATCCGCACACCGGAACTCGCGTGTGAGATCACCATGCAGCCGATTAACGCCTTTGATCTGGACGCGGCGATCATCTTCGCGGATATTCTGCCGATTCTGATCGGGATGGGCCTGAATCTCGACTTTGTGAAGGGCGAAGGCCCGGTGATCGATAACCCGATACGTTCGGCGGCGGACGTGGCAGCGCTGCGCACGCCGCCCACTGAGGAAAATTTGCCGTATACGCTCGAAGCGATCCGGCTGGTGCGGCGCGAACTGGATGGGAAAGTGCCGTTGATCGGGTTTTCCGGCGCGCCGTATACGCTGGCGAGTTACGCGATTGAAGGCGGCGGGTCGAAAAATCACACGAAGGTGAAATCGTTCATGCACGCCGAACCGGATGCCTGGGCCATGTTGATGGACAAACTCGCCACGCTGATCGGGGATTATCTGGTCGCGCAGGCGGAAGCAGGCGCGCAGGCGTTGCAAGTCTTCGATAGTTGGGCGGGCATCCTCGCGCCAATGGATTACCGCGAAAAAGTGCTGCCCTACGTGCAAACCGTGATCGAACGCGCGCAAAGTAGCGGCGTGCCCGTGATCTACTTCGGCACGAATATGAACGGCTTGCTGAGTATGCTCCCCGAAACTGGCGCGGATGTGTTGGGTGTGGATTGGCGTATCGAAATTGATGATGCCTGGGATCAGATCGGGGAAGATTTCGCCGTGCAGGGCAATCTCGATCCGGTGACATTGTTCGCGCCCTGGGAAGATATTCAGCGCCACGCGGATAACATTCTGGCACGCACCGCCGGGCGCGCGGGGCATATTTTTAACCTGGGGCACGGCATTTTGCCGGAAACACCGGTTGATCATGTGCGGCGGTTGGTGGATTATGTGCATGAGCGCAGCGCGGCGTTAAAGAGATAAAGGGCTACGAGACTTATGACACAAACGATTGGCGTATTATTGATGGCGTATGGTGGACCGGATTCGCTGGCAGATATTCCCGCGTTTCTGCTGGATATTCGCGGCGGGCGGCCTACCTCACAGGCGATTATTGACGAGATTACGGAAAATTATCGCAAGATTGGCGGTAAATCGCCCCTACTCGAACTCACACAGGCGCAAGCGGCGGGCGTCCAGGCGAAATTGAACGCCGATGCTCCCGCCGGTGTGGCGTACAAAGTTTATATTGGAATGCGCCACTGGACACCCTGGATCGAAAATGCGGTAGAGGACATGATCGCGGATGGCATCGCGCAGGCAGTGGCGCTGGTGTTGGCTCCGCATTATTCGGGGATGAGCATTGCCAGGTATTTT
Organism: Anaerolineae bacterium; assembly: GCA_016929355.1. GTDB lineage: Bacteria > Chloroflexota > Anaerolineae > Aggregatilineales > Aggregatilineaceae > JAFGJA01. The sequence goes on from JAFGJA010000350.1 coordinate 2,670, forward strand.
GCCAAACTGGATGAGGCGTTGGCGGCGCATGACAACCCCTTCAGCTATACCGCGATCACCAGTTACCACGATCACCCGCTCTACATCGAAGCGCTGGCGAATCGCGTGAAAAACGGACTGGCGACCATGCCAGATGATACGCTGGTGATCTTCAGCGCGCACAGCCTGCCGACGCGCATTATCAACGCGGGCGATCCGTATGATGCGCAGTTGCGGCAAACGGCGCGGTTGGTCGCGGAGCAGGCGGGATTGACGGCGGACCAATGGACATTTTCCTATCAGAGCGCGGGCAAAAGTCCCGAACCCTGGCTCGGCCCGCAGATCGAGGTCTACGTGGTCGAATTGGCGGCACAGGGACATAAAAATTTCCTCTCGGTTCCGGTGGGGTTTGTCTCGGATCACGTCGAAATCCTGTTTGATATTGACCTGGAAGCCAAACACGCCGCCGAGAGTGCAGGCGCACATTTGGAACGTGTGTCCTCGCTCAACGACGATCCGTTATTCATCGCGGCGCTGGCCGATCTCATTCTACACGTGGAGGTAGAATCTGCATGACGCAACACTTTGTAATTATCGGCGGTGGTATTGCTGGACTCGCCACTGCCTATTATGCGCAGAAAAATGCGCGCGAAACCGGACTCGATCTGAGTGTGACGCTGATCGAGCGCGATGCCCGGCTGGGCGGCAAGATCGCTACTGATACGCCGGCTGGGTTCGTGATCGAAGGTGGGCCGGATTCGTTCATCACGCAAAAACCCTGGGCGATCCAACTTTGCCGCGAACTCGGCCTCGAAGATCGCTTGATGGGCACGAATGACGCCAAACGCAACACGTTTATTCTGCGCGGCGGCAAACTGCGCAAGATGCCCGATGGCATGATGTTGATCATCCCGACGGAGTTTATGCCGTTCGTGACCTCGAATCTGATCTCGTGGCCGGGCAAGATGCGGATGGGTATGGATTTATTCATTCCCCGGCGCAAAGAGGATTCGGACGAGAGTCTGGGCGATTTTATCCGGCGCAGGTTGGGGCAAGAAGCGCTCGACGTGCTCGCCGAGCCGATGATGGCGGGGATTCATGTGGCGGACGCGGAAAAGCTCAGTCTCAAGGCGACCTTCCCGCGCTTCATCGATACCGAGAAGAAATATGGCAGCCTGACCAGGGGCATGATCGCCGCGAAAAAAGCGCGCGCGGAAACGGCTAAAAATGCCAGCCATAACGGGAACGGCAGCAAACCGACCACTATCTTTATGACGCTCAAAAACGGTCTGCAAGAATTGGTCGCTGCGCTGGAAAAAGCGATCCGTGATGCGGGCGGCACGATCATGACCGGCTGCGGGGTGCAGCAGGTCCTGCCCACCGGGAACACCTATGCGCTGGACTTGGACGATGGGCGCACACTTGAG
>JAFGJA010000351.1 GCA_016929355.1 Anaerolineae bacterium
CGCGAACCTGCGGTTCATCATGTGTTCGCCCTGGGCCGACACGTTGGTCGGCCCCTACATTGTGCGCGTTTGAATTGTTTTCTCCATTAGCTGTGTCGCGCCGACCACCGCGCCCACAAGGTATCACAGACCGCTTGCAGCCGGTCCTCGAAGACCGGGCCTAACGTGGTCGTCACGTCGTCGTGGTTATCAAACACCACATACGGCACGGCCTGATCGCGGATCGTGATCACGGCGGGATCAGGTGCGGAAACTTCCGCCCAATCCACCTCTTGATAGAGCCGTTCGAGTTTGGCATCGGGCAGCCCATGTTCCAGAATACTATCTGGCTTATCGGGATTAAAGCGGCGGCGATTTTTGCGCAGCGATTCCGCGTAGCTCACATCAATGTAAAAAATCCCGGCCTGCTGGAGAATCTGATCGGTCAGGTGGGCATAGGCTTTTTGATAGCCGCCGTGTTCACTCCCGCGTGAAAACTCGATCAGCACGGTATGCGTTTGATGCAGATCGGGCTGATCGCGCAGCATCTTCTGATATTCCAGACCCAACCGCGCGATCAACACATGCCACAACGTTTCGCTCAGAAAATAGCCATCAGCATCCGTGTGCAAACGCGGGTGATTAAATTCTTTTTCCAGCAGAGCGTCTTCTTCGAACCACGTCCACAGCATCGGGAAATCGTCCCGTTCGAGCAGTTGGCCCATGTGGAATCGTTCGCGGCGCACATCGTCAGGCAGCGCTTGCAGGAAATGGATCAGTTCACTTTTGCCCGCCGCCGGACGCCCATTCAACACAATGAGGGGTAAAAAAGGTGCTGTCATTGGTCAAAACGCTTTCTTTAACTGATGTATACGCGCGGCAATTGTAGCAGGAAAATTGAGGAAATGCCGCAGATCACACAATCTACCGGCGCGGAGGAAATATTTTTAGGTGAAGCGAAGGGGCGGACCAATGTGTCCGCCCGAAAAAAACGGGAGCACAAATGACGAACCGCCGGTTCGCGTGCTCCCCTACAAAAATCAGGTTCGCCAACAATATCCCCAAGAGGCCGGGAAGGTGGAATTTTGATCTACCAGTCCAGCGTATCCTGCATCGTGGGCGGGACCAGCGTGCGCTCAAACACCGCGATATTTGCGTCGGCTTCGGCCAGGACCGTGAGCGGCAGCACTAACTGCGACTTATCCACGAAACACAGCGACTTATTGACGCCCTCGCACCAGTAAATCGTCAAATCCAGCGCGAGTTCGGTTTGTCCTGCGCGGAACGTGACCGGGAACGTGACCGGCAAATCCGGCAAAATCACACGGTAATCCCGATCCAGTTCGTCGATCTGCGCGATGAGATTATCCGGCCAGATAGCGGTAAACGGCGCTTGATCGTTGAGTTCGTAACCGTCGGGAATGATCACACTGATCTCGATCAGCCCTTCACCCGCCCGCACGACCTGCGGCGCGAGGAAAATCGCGTCTTCACGAATAGGCGTGCTTTCCACGAGCGCGCTGCTGCTCTCATCCGGCGTTGTGGTATCGTCCACGGTGAGCAGCAATTCCGCATTGGGGAATTCAACCGTGCGGACTGCGCCACTCGCCAGATCAGCGACGCGAATCACATGGTTGTTGGTATCGGCAATGTAAAGTTTGCCATCCGCGTAATCCAGCCCGCCCGGTTCGTAAAACAAGGGGTTCGTACCATCAGCATTACCCGCTACGCCCAACCCAAAGATCGTGACACTTTCGCGGGTCGTGGGATCAATGCGCTTGATCTTGTTGTTGTAGGTATCCGCCACGTAGAGCAAGCCATCATCCGCTACCGTGATCCCCAGCGCGTGCTGCAACAGCACATCATCGCCAATGCCATCCTCATCGCCAAAGTTGAACAACCCGGTTCCCACAATGGTTTTCACTTCGCCCCCCGGCATGAGATCGGCCATGCGGATCGCGCTTGCTTCGGGATCGGCGACGTAGAGAACGGTTCCATCGGTATCAATCCCACTGGGCTGATTCCAGGCTGATTCCGCCAGCGTCCCATCAATCAAATCTTCACGGCCTGATCCGGCATACGGGCCAACTGCGCCGGTAGCCATGTCATACACCCAGAGTTGGTGTGGGCCAGCCATCGCAATATAAATTTTGCCGTCGTGCGCGACCACATCCCAGGGCGAACTGAGGTCCATTTCCGGGCCGGGACCGCTTGCCTCACGATTAAAGCCTTGCGTACCCGTTCCGGCAACGGTGGTCACGGTTGCCGCGTCAAAATCCACCGCGCGGATCGCGTGATTTTCGGTATCCGCCACGTACAGGACATTACCGACGAGCGTCAAGCCCTGCGGACGGAAAAATTGCGCAGTAGCAAAATCACCATCCGTCAAACCCGCTTCGCCCGCGCCCACGATCTGCTGCACCGCGAAGGTATCCAGCGCGGCAACGACGATCCGGTTATGGTTGCTGTCCGCGATAAACAGGCGGTTACTCGCAGAATCGGCCAGCACTTTACCGGGGAAACGCAAAGGTGTATCTGTGTCGTCCACCATTTCCGGCTGCCACTGTGGGAGCGGATCAGGATTGATCAGGCCCGCCGCGCTGTATTCCGCCGCCATCACGGAGATGATCGGAGCCATGCGATCATACAACGGTTCGCCGGACATCTGCCCCACGACCTTACCCAACGGATCGATCACCATGAAAGTCGGCCACGCCCGCACCCCATACTGATCCCAGGTTATGAACTTGTTATCGTTCAGCACGGGATGCTCAACCTCGTAGCGGCGCACGATGCGGCGGATATTTTCGGTTTCGCCCTCATTCTCGAACTTAGCCGAATGGACACCGATCACGACCAATTCGGTGGGATATTCCGCTTCTAAGCGCTTGAGATCGGGAATCACATGAATACAGTTGATACAACCATACGTCCAGAAATCGAGGATTACGATTTTGCCCTGCAAATCCGCGATACTGATCGGACCGGAAGCGTTGATCCAGTCGGCATCGGCGGGGAAATCAGGCGCGTTCACATCGCCGGAATACGTAAATTCGGGGTTATCCTGCGCCAACGCGCCAGACGCAACAACGGCCAAGAGGCTCGCCATAATGACAGAGCCAATAAGATACAAGCGTTTCATAATGATGTTTTCCTTGTGAATGTCTTGTGGAAAGACGATACCCCAAATTTTCGCAGAAAAATATTAAGAATTTATTAAAAAAGCCCCGTAAGCCCCATGCCTTCAGGTAACCAACCGCGGATTCGCGGGATATTAAGGGGCTAGTCTTTTCTGCTTTAGCTTGACATGATTCTATCCATCGTTGTAAACTAACACCATGCGATGGCTTAGACCTGGATGTGAGGTAATACTCCAACAGGAGCCAATCCATCCGGCAGCTTAACAATCAGGTATGCGGTTGTGGCGAAAAGGTCGCCATCTAAAACCTGAACCGCCTTGTTCGAACCTCTTTTGCGTTGGGGCATCAACGCCTACTGTCTCAGTCGGAAGAAGACCGACCTGAATACCCTTCAGGCGGCATCCGGCGTTCACGTCAGAAGCCCAAGCTCTTAGACTTGGGAGTATGTCACTAAAAAATGATCAGAAAACCTCAATCAGCCCCGCAAACCGGCGATAACCTGGTCGTATACGGCTAATGTGCGCTCGGCGGTTTTGCGCCAACTGAAATCACGCGCCCGCGCCAGCCCAAGATTGCGCATCGTGGCCGCTTCTTCCGGTTGGTTGAGCAAGGAAAGGATCGCGCCCCCCATCGCGCGCGAATCGTCAGGCTCGACCAGAAACGCCGCGTTACCGGCCACCTCCGGCACAGACGACGCCGCACACGCGACAACGGGCGTCCCGCTTGCCATCGCTTCAAGCGGCCCCAAGCCGAAGCCCTCATAGCGACTCGGAAAAGCGAACACGTCCGCCAGTCGATACAGCGCGGGTTTGTCCGCTTCATCCACCGGACCAAGCCAGCGCACGAATTCGCCTAAGCCCAACTCGTCAATATACACGGGCAGATCGGGAAAGCGCTCCGATCCCCAGGCATCCGGCGTGTGACCGGCCAACACAAGCGGCACATCCGGCCCCATGCCCTGCGCCACATAGGTATACGCCGCCAGCAGCAAGCGCACGTTTTTATGCACCGTGTACGAGCCGAGATACAGCACGAATTCATCGACATCATCCAGCCCGAATTTGGCGCGCACGGCGGGATCGTTTTCGCGCCCTACTTCGGGATGAAACACCTTATCAGCCGCGAGATACGTCACCGTGACGCGCTCATCCGGCACGCCGATATAACGCATAATATCCTGTTTCGCCGCTTCGGAGATCGTGAGGATATGCGTTGATCCCCGCGCCGCCGCCAGAACCAGACTCGAATAGAGGCGATTTTTGATACCCCGGTTATAGGCCGGGACAGCGAGCGGAATCACGTCCAGCACGGTACAGATAAGCGGCACAGGGGAATTGAGCGGCGGACCCCAATAGGGCACATGGGCGAGGTCCGCTTGCAAATGCTTGACCGCACGCGGGTAGGCGCGCTGCTCAAACCACACCTTGCCCAGATGCCCGCGCAGTCGCGTTTTGACCGGCAGCACATCCACATTCGGCGGCAGATTATCCAATGTGGTGACATGCTCCGGCACGATCAGCGAGAGACGATGCTCCGGCGCGAGAGCGTGCAGCGCCGTCAAGAGATTCCGCAAATATTGCCCGCTACCGGTATAGGGTTGGTTCCAGAACCAGCCGTTAAACGCGATGTGCATCGGTTAGTCTTTCATTGCCTGTTGGATCAGCTTTGCCCGTTCCGTCAAGCCGCGCGCCTCACACACCGCCAGTTGCAAATCAAGCGGCGGCACTTTGATCGCATGGCCGTGCCATACAATCGTATCACAGCGCTTGATCGCCGTTGGGCCGAAATCAGTGGGGCCTTGATCATCAAGATCGGGATTAACATCTCCGACCCACTCAAACCGCGCGTGCAGGAAGGTGCGGCAAAACCACTCCCCGACCCAATCCCGCGAATGGATCACCGGCTCGACCATGTAATCCAGCAGTAATTCACTCAAGCGGATCGTACTTTGTCCCTGCACGACCAAATCCAGATCGCCCGGTTCAACCGGCAGGCCGCGCACCGCCAGCGCCCCACTCCCGACCAGATACCAGTCAAACTCGTGCCCCTGGATAATGTCAAGAAACGCCAAGAGGCTTTTTTCCCAGGGCACGGGCTGCTGCTTCGCGCTCTGTAAGATGAGATCGGGCGTATAGCGCGTGAAATTTTCGAATAACTGATCGAGGTGCGTTGCAGGGTTGTTGTACTGCTTATAATGCGGCGCATCGCTCGGAAAGGAGCGCGCAAAGCCCTCTTCAAACTCGGCAAACATCATCCCCCGCAGCGCGTCATGCAGCACGGGATCAACATCCGTGACCACAAAATAGGTCTGATCGTCTACTGTTTTCCGGTATGTCTTCATAAAAGTTTTCCTACAGCACCGTAGAGCAAAAATCTTGGTTTTCTCTTGCTGTTACCTCGAATTTCTTTGTGATATCTGTGCCTCTGCGGTGAATTATTTATCCTCGTACCCCTGCGGATACGCCGTGTGCCACGCCCACGCGGTTGCCATAATATCCTTGAGATCGGTAAAACGCGGCTCCCAGCCCAAATCCTGATTGATCTGCTCCGACGACGCGATCAAAATGTCGTTATCACCGGGGCGGCGCTCCGATTCGGTAGCGGGAAAATCAATATTCGTCACGTCGCGTGCCACATCGATCACTTCGCGGACGCTGTAACCGCGCCCATTACCGAGATTGTAAATCATGCGATTCCGGCCCGCGCCCAACGCTTCGAGCGCCAACACATGCGCCGAGGCCAAGTCCTCGATATGCACGTAATCGCGGATACACGTCCCGTCATGCGTCTGATAATCTGTGCCGTAGATGTAGATCGCGTCACGCTGGCCGAGCGGGACTTGCAATGTGAGCGGGATCAGGTGCGTTTCGGGATCGTGATCCTCGCCGCGCACCGGCACACCATCCGCAGCCAGCATCGCGCCGCAAGCGTTGAAGTAACGCAGCGCTGCGTAATTCAGCCCCGCCACCTGATGATACCAGTACAACATGCGCTCGATCATCAGCTTCGATTCACCATACACGCTGGCCGGACCTACCGGATCATTTTCTTCGATAGGGGTGTTTTTGCTGGCATAAATACCGGCGGTTGAGGAAAAAATCAGTTTGTTTACATCGTGGCGATGCATCGCCGCCAGCAGATTGTGGGTATTGACCACGTTATTATGAAAATACTTGCCGGGCAACTGCATCGATTCGCCCGCTTCGATGAACGCGGCAAAATGCGCCACCGCATCAAAATCATTGCTCTGGAACAGAATATCCAGCGCGCCCGCATCACCAATATCGCCTTTGATGAAGCTTGCGCCGGGCGGAATCGCGCCAACGTGCCCCTTGACCAGACTGTCATAGATCGTGACCTGATGCCCCGCGTTCAAAAAATAGGTCGCTGTGGCCGACCCGACATAGCCCGCGCCACCCGTGACTAAAACATGCATAATGATCGTCTCCGCGTTGTGATGTAGAGGCGCGGCTTGCTGCGCCCAGGGTAGAGCAAGCCCTACCCCTACTTAACCGCCGGGGATTGTACCACTCACCCGCGCTTTTGCGATATAGTGTGGGGTGAACGTATAAGCAGCACTGATTCACGTTAGGACATTTTTCATGACGTTTGATGACCATTTAGCACACCTGACCGCGCTGGATTTCCCCTTGACTGGCAATACTGGCAAGGTCCGCACCCTGATCGAACTCGCGCGCCTGATCAACGCCAAACCGGGCCTCTCGATCCTCGATATTGGCTGCATCGGCCCCAACCCGCTCGATTTCTGGCGGCCCCTGTTCGCGCTGTATGGCGGCCAATTTCAATTAACGGGGATTGATCCCGACGCGGATGGGATCGCGCGCACCCAAGCCCGCCTGCACGCGATCACCGAACACCCTGTAAATCTGATCGCCGGGAACGGCTACGATCTAACGCGCCTGTTTCCCGATCAGCAGTTCGATGTGATCGTGTTCACGCAGGTTTTGGAGCATGTGTTCCGTTACCGCGAATTTTTGACGCAGGTCCACCATACCGTGCAGCCCGGCGGGGATGTGCTGTTCACGCTGGATTCGGGGCACTATCCCCACCAGCGCTGGCAGGATTCGGTGAAGGGGATTCTGGCGAGGTTGGGCCGCGAGCACCATTACGAACACGGCTGGCGTGATGATGAACTTAACCCGGTGCTCAATGACCTCGATTTCAGCGTGATCAGCCGCGAATTCTACTGCACCACACCCAGCAAACGCCTGCATAATAAGTACATTGATGCGGCGCAGAAAAACGATGTGATGCGCCTCTGGTTTGCGCAAGAATATGCCTATAACCAGCACATCACATTTGACGAAACCGCCAAACGCCAGTTTTTGATCCTGTTCTACCATGTGCAGCGCGCGAATCATTAATATTTTCTAAAAACCGCAACACCTGGCGCATTCCGGCGTTACAATAGGTAATGGATGTCGCCGACAAAGGATGTGGCTGATATGGATGATTGGCACGACGATTATTATGCCGAGCACGAAACAAGCACAGTAGAACAAGACCCCGCGCCCGTATTTTACGCGGACGATGCGGATCAGACCGACCAACACACGGAAAAATCCAGTCAATTCGTGAATTGGATCAAAGAAATTATCCAGCTTATTTTGATCGTGGTCGTGGTCCGGGTCGGGATGGACACCGTGATCCCGCGTTATATTGTCGATGGCGCGAGTATGCAGCCGAATTTTCACACCAGCGAGCGCGTGATCGTGGATCGCGTTTCGATGTTGTTCGGGGGTCCGTCACGCGGCGATGTGGTGGTGTTGGAATCACCTGCCGAAGCGGACGAACTGCTGATCAAGCGCGTGATCGGCCTGCCCGGTGAAACGATCATGATTCAGGATGGCCGCGTGTATGTTGATGGTTCGTTGCTCGAAGAACCGTATATCAGCGAGTTTTGCGCCTACAAATCCTGTAACGGCATTTGGGAACTGAGTTCGGATCAGTATTTTGTGTTGGGCGATAATCGCAGCCACAGTCTGGACAGCCATTCCTTTGGCCCGGTGGCAGAATCGAGTATCGTTGGCGTTGCGCGGGTGCGCTACTGGCCGTTGCACGAGATCACGATTTTCGAGCCGGTGGATTATTAAATGCGGTAAGGGCTAATTTCCCCCGATTTTACTGAGCCGAAACTCGTAGGGGCGGACCAATGTGTCCGCCCTGGGCCGACACGCTGGTCGGCCCCTACAAAAATTTACGCCCTGGTTGAGACACAGGGGGTCATTTACCCCGTGACCAGCGCCCCTGGCAGCACGATAAAACCCGCCGTGAGCACACGCACCGCCTCGTAATTTGCCGCCGAAGTCGTTTCATCAATTGCCAGCAGGTTGATGTCCGGCGCATTGAGTTGCAGATTAGCAATGTGCAGCGTGCTATCATCCCCATTCAGCAGCACAACCAATCCACTGTGCAAATCCCCGGCGGTATCCTGATATGTATAAGCCACCTGATAGCCCACGCCGCGATCATGCGCCAACACATCACTTTGCAGGATCGTCACGCCGGTTTCATTGGCCGTGATCCAGGCTTCGGCCTCGTCCGCGGAGGCAACCGCCTGATCCGCTTCCGATTGGACGCGCACCTGTCCATCCGGCATACGAAACGTAGCCGGACGCCCCGCTTCACCGGCAACCTGCTCCCAATCCGCCGGGTGTTTGAGCGCAAACCCATAGACCGCGTCCACATAGACCGGCCACGTTTGCGGCAGCGTTTGCAGGCTGGTATAGCCGATGAGAGCGGGTGTTGTTTTTTCGTATAAGCGTTCAAGCAGGATCGAGTTATTAGCGGGCACAACGATCCGTATCACATAGAGGAAATTATCCGCGACCCAGGACGTAGTGCGTCCCAGATAGGCATTTCCGCCCAGCATCAGATCAAAATCCAGAATCAGGTGATCGTCAACTTCGACGCGGCGGGTGAGGGTCCACCCATCGTAATTAGTCCAATTTGTCGCCAGTTCGGTTTCAGTCCAATAGTTTTCGCTCAGATCGGCCAACGATTCATACTCGACACCGGCCTCCAGATAGGTGTAAACAATGGACAGGCGATCCTGGCTCTGCATGATCACCCCGGCGTAGGGCGGCACGTTATACTCGGCCAGTTCGTAATTCTGCCAGTCTCCCCCGATGGGATAAAAGGTCTGGAAATAGCCCGTACTGTGCAAATAGGGGATGGCTCCCTCCACTTGCGGATCGGGTTCGGGCGTGGGGATCACAACTTCAGTCGGGGTCGGGGTGGAAGTAGCCGATACACTCGTATCACTGCTCGATGTACTCCGCCCACGCCCCGGAGCCAACAAGCTGATCAAGGTCGTGACCACAATAATAACCCCGATAGCCACGCCAACCAATTGGTTACGGCGCTGACCACGCCGCGCTTTTTTAGCCATAAGATAACACTCCCAAACGATAGATTGCGGTTTGCCTGTCAAAAACACACTCGACCCCACACTATACCGCGAAAATACCAGGATCGAGAAGGGTTGTTTTTAGGTAGTGTGTTTTTTTCGGTTGAAACCCGGCCTCACCCCCTAAATCCCCCTCTCCCGCCGAGCCGGAGAGGGGGACTTGCCCATAAGCATTAAGCTAAGAAAAGAAACGCATGGTAAACTCAATTTTGCTAAAGAAAGAGAGGATACCATGCGCCGAAAAGATAAC
>JAFGJA010000352.1 GCA_016929355.1 Anaerolineae bacterium
GTGAGTGAACCCCCATGCCGTTCGATGATCGATTGGGCAATCGGCAAGCCTAAGCCTGCGCCGCGTTCGGTCCGGGCGCGATCAATGCGGAAGAAGCGCTCAAAAATCCGCGTCTGATACTCTGCCGCGATCCCGATCCCCGTATCCGCGACGGTGATCACCAGATGATCGGGATGACTGCTTGATTCGGCCAGACGCACCGCAATCGTTCCCCCGTTGGGCGTGTATTGCACCGCGTTCTGAATGAGATGGAAGATCGCAATATGCAGGTAATTTTGATCCCCCATGAACGGCGGCAAATCCGGCTTTAACTCAATTGCCAGCGTTTGCTCTTTAGCCTGTGTTGTTTGCTGCAACCGCGTCTTAATCGTATCGAAGATCGCATCGAAATACACCGGTTCATGCTTGAACGCGATCCCCCCATCCAGGCGTGACATGAGGATCATGCCTTCCACCAACTGCTCGATATGGAATACTTGCCCACTGAGCATATCCAGGTGGCGCTTGCGTTGGGCCGGATCGGGTGTATTCACGGCGAGATAGATGCTGTTTTTGACGACAGAGATCGGGTTGGCGAATTCATGAGACACATCCCGGATAAAACCGGCCAAAATCTGCGCGCGTTCACGTTCCACTGCCCCCCGGATCGCGTCTTGCTGCGCGTTTTTAAGCGCGGTGATGTCGCGCCCAACGCCCACCAACCCGGTAACATCACCGTTGGGATTGAACATGGGCGAGAGCGAGGTCTGGTAATAGTGCATGATGCCCTCAGGATCGGGCGCAGACCATTCAAACACCACATGCTCCCCGACCAACGCCCGCGCATTAGCTGCTTCATGAATGGCGGCGATTTCGCGTCCAAAAACGTCACGCGCCGTTTTCCCTAATAATAGCGTGGGCGATAGCCCGGTCTTTTTGACTCTGCGCCCAAATATTCCGGTATGGTGTTGGTCGGTATCCAGCGTGACGATGATGTCATCCATGGAGTCAACCAGGCTCCGAAATCGTTCTTCGCTGGCCTGCAATTCGACTTCAGTGCGTTTGCGATCCGTGATGTCCACGAGAATGCAGTGTGTTTCGGCGATCTGTCCCTGGGCATCGTACCCGATTTTGCCATCGATCAGGACGGTGATGGTTGTGCCATCTTTGCGTTCCATCTCGAATTCAACCGCCCGCACCTCACCCTCTGCTTTAAATTCTGAGAACCCGTGCCGGAAGCGATCCCGGTAGGGTGGGGTGAGAAAATCACCAAACCAGCGCCCGATAACCTCGACTCGCTCATAGCCAAGCAAATGCAGCCACGCCTGATTGACCTGCACAAAATACCCGTCATGGTCCAGCGATTGGTAGCCTAAAGGCGCGCGTTCATACAGCCGTTTGAACCGTTCTTCACTCTGGCGCAGGGCTTCTTCGGCCTGTTTACGCTCGGAAATATCACGCATGATGGTGACGACATGCGTCACCTCGCCGGACTCGATGATCGGAATTTTGCGTGTTTCCGTGACGATTTTCAGCGTGCCGATCTGGTTCGTTTCTTCGGTGGTGATCATTTGGCCGCTAGCGAACACCTGCCGGTATTCGTCGTTTAAGTGGCCGGACAAGAAGGGAAATAATTCGTGCGGGGTGCGGCCCAGGGGTTGTGTTTCCAGCCCGAAATCCTGATTCCAGGCCAGAAATGCCTTGTTCACCAGGGTGATTTCCAGGTCTTTATTGATCACATACACATAATCGCGCAATGCATCGAGGGTCGAGCGGAGTTGATTTTCTGAGCGGGCCAACGCCAATACCGCGCGCCGCCGTTCCACGATTTCGCGTTCGAGCTGCTCGTTGGCGGTGCGGAGTTCGGTGGTGCGCAGCGCGATTTTCTGCTCCAATGTTTCGCGGGTCTGATGCAGCGCTTGTTCGGCTTGTTTGCGTTCGGTGACATCGACGCCTATCGCCCAACTTCGCCAGCCGGGAATCGGGTATTGTTGGGAAACATTCGACCACGCGATCACCCGTTGGCGGCCATCTTTGCCGGTAAGGAGGACTTCCAGGTCCCGAAATGCGCTGCTGGCGTTATCAAACAGTTCGATCTGCTGCGCGCGGTAATCGGCATCAGGATACAGCAGCATGAAGGCGTCAGGATTGCAAACCATCTCCACCGCACTGTAGCCGGTGATGCGCTCGGCTTCCCGGTTCCAGATCGCGAACTGGTGCTGGTCATCAATGGCCGTGACCATCACCGGCAAATTTTGCACGACCAGCCGCATCTGGTTTTCGGTGGCGCTCAAGGCGGTGGCGACCCGCGCCCGTTCCGATATTTCCACGGCCAGATCAGAGGTGCGGTCAATGACCCGTTGTTCGAGTTCGTCGCGGGCTGCTTGCAGCGCGTGCCGCGTGTTTTCCATCGCCCGGAGCAGCGTAATGACCCGGTGGATCATCACGGGAAACAGCGCGGCGATCACCAGATCAAAGACTGCCCCTTGAACCGGCGGGCCTTCAAAATTGCTGTCGCTGCGCCGTTCATGGATTACAAAGATGAGCCGGATAATCATCATGGTCATGATCACGATCACCGGCACGCTGTAAGTCCATCGTAACCGACTCAAGCGAACAACAAAGAGAAGCGCAACGCCATAGAGAAGAATGGCCAGGCCGATGATGAACTGAATAATCACGCAACGCTCCCACAGCTAAAGGCATATAGTGCTATGATACAGTTAAGATAGCTGGATTGTAAACAAGATATTTTTACCGTTTGTAGATTAAAGCAGTGGCATAGCGACGGTTAAGCCTAGTATAACGCAATTTTTCTAAAACATATCAACTAAAATCGAATTGACGCCTACGCAGAACGACCTCACCCCCCGGCCCCCTCGCCATTCAATGGAGGGAGGGAGTCCGGCACGCGGTCAAGTCCCCTTCTCCGGCTTGGCGGGAGAGGGGGATTTAGAGGGTGAGGCCGTACAGAACTGCTTAACTTGACAGGCATGGGGCCGGTTTTAAAGTGGGCACAGACAATAAGGGTACGTTTAATTCGTATCGGTGGGCGTGGGCGGGCCTTCCGGGATCATGCGCGCGATTCCGTCTGTGCCGCGATCCAGTTCCCAGGGATAGACAATGTACGCATCCGTGACCGCGCCGTAATAGTCGGGTTCGGCGCGGCTGAACAGGGACCGGTAGGGGTTGAAGTGAAGGACACAGGTAAATACCGTCGCCCCGGCGGATTGGCAGCGACTTTTCACGGCGGTGCTGGTGCGTCCGCTGCCCCACACATCATCCACGATCAAGATGCGGTGATCGGCTAACAGATCATCTTTGGGAAACTGCAAAAATTTCGGCCAGACGAGCAAGCGCGCTTTGGCATCGAGATCGTGTTCCGACGGAAAATCAACGGCGGCGGTCAGGACGTTGGTAATGTCCAGCGCCTCTGAGAGCAACCCGCCGGGAATGATTCCGCCGCGCGTGATCAAGATCATCGTGTCAAAGCCCCCGGCTACGCGCAATTGCGGGACCAGCACATCCACCAGCTTATCCACATCCGACCAGGTTAACCATTCTTGCCGCAAGGGGCCGCGCGATGATGCCATACCGTTCCATCCTCTTCAGTAATCATTGTTTTA
>JAFGJA010000353.1 GCA_016929355.1 Anaerolineae bacterium
AAATTGGATGCAGCGTTTGCTCGCCTTTCCGGTACAATTCATCATCGGCGCGGCGGCGGTGCTGAATAATACCCTGGGCGTGTTGAACGGATTGCATCCGCCCGGCGTGGAACGCGAATTCAAACGCACCCCCAAATTCCGCTTAATGCAGTCCGGTGAACCGCCAAACGGCGATCACTGGACCCACAGCCGCTATGCACTGCGTATTGATCGCGTCACCTGGGGCGAGATCGCGTTAGGTGTGTATGCTATCATCGGGGTAGGGCTGGCGGCAGATCGTCTACCCACATTAATCCTGTACATGGCATCTTATGCCGTTGCGTTTTTTGTATTTGCCGGCTGGAATATCGTTCAATCGGCGGGCATCCATCGCCCGCAGCATAACCAAAGGAGACTAACTCGTGAAAGCAGCGAAATTATACGGCGCGCGTGATTTTCGGATCGAAGATGTGCCCGCACCGGGCCAACCGGGACCGGGCGAAGTCATGATCCGTGTGGGATCGGTGGGCGTGTGTGGCTCGGATTTGCACACCTATGAAAACGGCCAGATCGGGGATACGGTCTTAGAAGCGCCATTAGTTCTCGGTCATGAATTCGCCGGAACCGTGATCGCGGTGGGACCGGATGCCATGAGCGGCACGCACGAACCGCTCAACGTCGGGGATCGTGTCGCGGTTGAACCGGGGATGCCATGTGGACACTGCGATCTGTGCGAAGCAGGACATCCGAATCTGTGCCGTAATTTGCATTTTATGGGTCTTGCCCCGGATCATGGCGCGCTGCAAGAGCATTTCATTGTCCCCGCACACGGTTGTTTTGTCATGCCCGATGACCTGACAATGGCGGAAGGTGCGCTGCTGGAACCGCTTGGCGTGGCGATTCATGCGTCCGATCTGGGCAAACTCAAAGTGGCGAAAAGTGTCGCCGTGTTGGGCTGTGGTCCGATTGGTTTGCTGGTCATAAAAATGGCAAAATTGGCCGGAGCCGGGCCGATCTATGCGCTGGATCGTTTCGATTGGCGCTTGGATGCGGCGCTTGAATGGGGCGCGGACGAAGTGATCAACATTGACGAGGTTGATCCGGTAGCGGAACTGATGAAACGCACCAATGGGCGCGGCGTGAAAACCGTCTTCGAAGCGGCGTGGGCCGGGGAAGCGGTGGATCAGGCGATGAAGATGGGCGATCTCGGTGCGCGGGTCGTGCTGGTGGGCATCCCCGCTAAGGATACATCCAGTTTCACGCACTCCGTCGCGCGGCGCAAAGGGCTTTCGATCATGATGTGCCGCCGCATGAAACACACCTATCCCCGCGCCATTGATCTGGTGACGCGCGGCGGTGTCCAACTCGAAAAGCTGATCTCGCACCGCTTCAGCCTGGAACAAACCGGCGATGCGTTCGCGCTCAATCTGGCTTATGAGGATGGCGTGATCAAGGCCATGATTGATCTCGATCCAGAGGGATAATACTGGCCGACATATAATCAGGGCTGAGGCGCGCCCGATCTATGAAACGCAAAACAGCCCTGATTCCGACCAGCGCCAGCCAGATCGCGGTCATACCGGACGCGGCGAACAGGACATACATGCCGACATTCACCGGCACGATGATGGGATGAATCATGCTCACCACCATGACAAAACCCATCACCGTGCGCAAGCGCACCGGCCTGACGGACCAACTGCGCTTCTTTTTGCGTGGCGGCGCGGCATAAAGCCATAAACTGCTCCCAATGCCCACCGAGAACAACCCCGGCAGCATAATCAAACCCGATGACTGCCGCCATGACCAGCCGGACAGACCAACCAACGGCATACTGCACAAGGGACGATTGTTATCGTAAACGAATAACGCATCCATCCCGCCGGAACGTGACCGGATCGCGGTGCTGCAAGCGGGCGTATCCGCCAGACAAGCCCCTTGTTCGATGATAAACGTATAGGGCGCACCATCGCGCGTAAAACTGACCTGACCAGCGCCATCATGCGCCATGCCGAGCGGACATTGAACATCCTCGTAGTTCATGGTGTTATAATATTGTTGGTCCAGGGTTGGGAAGATAGCCTCAATGTAGGCTTGCAAATGGATACTGATCAACCTCTGCGACGTGTACAGGCTGTACAGCGTGCCGAAGACAAATAACATGGTAGCAAAGTGAGCCAATTTGTGTTTCGCCGTGTGCTTTTTCATGCGTTCCTCCCCCATTAGATCGCCAACCGTTCGCGCCAGAACATGATCCACTGATTAACCTCACGCTGGCGTGTTTCCAGCAGCACCACCCCCGCCAGCAGCAGTGATCCGATCACAAACGGGATCAGCCACCAATTGATCAGGATTACGCCATACACCGCGCCACCTGCTACGATTATCAAAGCGCTGATGAAGGGCACCGCGCGCCGGTCCAGATACCCGTAAACCGCCAGCGCGATCACTTGCAATCCTGCCAGGACGCTCGCCAATGATAAGATGCCATGTTCGTGCAGGGTGATCGCGCTGCCCACCATCAACACATCAACAGCGAGTATTTCCGTTGCCTGTGGGGGGAAATCAGCCAAGATTCGTGCCAGGATCAGCAGCCCAATTCCCACCGGGATCGTGTGCCATTGCAACCCATCCAGCCCCGCCGCGCTGAGAAATTGCGCCCAGACGAGCCACAGCATCCCCACCGCCAACCAGACTCCGCCCACCTGATGACTTTTGAGGAACACCATCCCAAAGATGGCACTCAACATTAACCCATTCGCTATAAACCAGATCGGATCGGGCGCATACAATTGCGATACCAGCAGCAGGCTGAGACTGAGCAGCGTCAAAAAAATGCTCACATGCAGCAGGGGCTTGACCCACCACACCAGCCAGCGCATACGACGGAAGGGGCGCGGCTGCCGCACGGCGATCAGGCTCGGCAGTTGGCCCA
>JAFGJA010000354.1 GCA_016929355.1 Anaerolineae bacterium
GCCCCTACAATACCCCTGACAATTATCTAATCTGCATCAAAAGGTTCCTACACCCAGAAGAGCGCTGGGGGAGTTGGCAACGGACAGATACCCGATTGCGTTATGTCACCCGCTCAACTGCTGCAAGAGGCGCTTGTAATCGTCCACATGCGGCGGATTCATGGCTATGATGCGGCGAATCGTCACCAGCGCGTCATTGTGCCGCCCGGATTCGAGTTGGAGTTCGGCCAGCGCGTCTAACTGTTCGATGGCCTGTGCCTGCTGGCCGGTCTGACCGTACACCGCCGCCAAACGGGAGCGCAGCGCCATATCGTTCGGGTAGCGCGTGACCTGTTCCGCTAAAATGCTGAGAATCTGGTTGGCCTTGCCCGCTTTGGCATAGACTCGCAGCAGCCCATCCAATTCGCGGATCGCGGACACACCATCATTGAGCCGGTAATTCAAATCGACCAGATTCCGGCGGGCGCGTTCGTCGTTCGCGTTCATCTTGCGAATCTGCTCATACGTGCGCAGCGCTTGCCGCAGGTCCAGGCGGTTGATATGGATTTCGCCCAGGCGGTGCATAATGTGGATGAGTTGGTCTTCCGGTGCGCCCTGCTGTTCGGCTAATTGGATCGCCTGCTGGTAGGTGGAACGCGCCTGATCCAGATCGCCAAGCTGGTAGTAAGCGTCGGCCATGTCGATGTACTGGTTGAGCAGATCATTCCAATTTTCCTGCTCTTGCAGCAGTTTGATCAGGCTTTGGTGCAGCGACGTATCCATCGGCGCGAGTTTGATCGCCTCGTGCAAAATTTCGGCGGCGCGCTCGTCATCGCCGCGAATCAGGTACGTGTCCGCAATGAGTTTATACTTCGCCATCGCCGCCGGGATGTTGTTCCGTTCCAGCAAAATTTGCCCGATACGCCAGTGAACGGGCAGATAATCCGGCGCGCTTTCGAGCATGTAATGCGCTTCGTCCATCGCCAGGAAATAATTGCGATCCTTCACGAACCGGTCAATGCGGTTCAACCCTTCGGTGACGCGATCATCAATGTGTGCCGCGAGGCTGATCAACGAATCCGGTTCTTGCAGCGAGATCGCTTCTTCGAGTTGGCGGCGCGTTTTGGCGACTCGTTGTTTCCAGATGGGGCCAACCAGCAGTTCAAGAAACCGCTCATTCATGTTTTGCAGTTGGTGTTCATCAGCTTCCGCTACACTGCCTTGCAGCCGGTCATAGATCGCGCTGAGCTGCGTCGCCTCGTCCGTATTCATCGCCAGACTGACATCCACCGCGCGCAAGGTTTCGATCAGGTGGCGGGCGGCTTTGCGCGGTTCGTGCTGCGCATCAAAGACCTGGCTCAGTCCATGCAGCGCGCCGGAGGCCAACGTTGGATCGGCGGCGGCTGTTTGCAGATGCTTTTGCGCGTTGTCCCAATCGTGAAGTTGCAGGTACAGCGCGCCGAGATTCATGTGGACGCCGGGGTGACGCATGTTGGCGTCCAGCGCGCGTTCATACGAATCAATCGCTTTCTCAATCGACTCATCGCGTTGGTAGCCAATGGCCTGGATCGTGTTTGCGCCGCCTTCATCCAGATCGCCCGATTCAAACACAAAACTTGCCAGCGCTGCCAGCGCCGTTTCAAGCGCTTCGCCAATCGGCCCGCGCGGGTCCGCTTCGCCTACTGCGCGATCCGAAGCAAGGTCCAGCGCATCCGCGAAATCGGGCCGCAGCGCAATCGTGGGATCAAACGACGAGTTGCGCTCTTTGCTGGGCGTCTCGCCATTCGTTTTGTTCGGCTCATCAACCTTGATGGTATCCACCGTAATTTTGACGCCGGTCTTCAACGCGCGCAGTGTATTCAACGCTTGCGGGTTTTGCGGTTCGATCCGCAAGGCGCGTTCCACCGCCTGGATAGCAACATTGGCGCGGTTGTTGGCCTGAAAATGAAAGGCTAAGGTCAGGTATTCGCGGATGGCCGATTTTTTATGCCCGGTCCGTTCATAGGCCAGCGCCAGCCGTTGGTGAATGTTCACCAGCCCGGAGGTGAGCCGGGTAGCGCGTTCCCAGTTGCCAATCGCTTTTTCCAGGTCGCGCTGCGCCAGATACACTTCGGCCACATTGACGTACTGTTGGGCGGCTTCTTTGAGTCGCCCCAAACGTTCCAAGACATCCGCGCTTTTTTCGAGCGGGATCGCGTCGTCGGGGGCGAGTTGGTGCGCGCGTGTATACACGCGGAGCGCATCTTCCAGGCGGCGCGCTTGCAGCAGCGCGAGTCCCAGGCTGTTATGGGCTGCCGGGTCTTCGGGCATTTCCTGCACGGCGCGGCCATAGGCCGAGATCGCCTTGTCCCATTCCTGGTCCCAGGCGGCGCTGTGCCCCATATTCATTGCTTGCTCGTAAACTTGACGATTCCCTGACATAGTCCCGCGTTTTCCTTCTGTTGTTTGAAGTTGTGAGTTCTTAGTTTTTAGCATCCCCGCAGAAGGGCTGTATTCTATGATGTCTTGTCGCTCAACTTGACTCCCCCTCTCCGTGTTTGGAGAGGGGGCCGGGGGGTGAGGTCCAACGGCACTGTCTGGTTAGTTTCTAAATCCCTGCCACAACCCCTAAAAATCTAAGACTCTTGCCCCTTGTGCGGACATTATTTCTTCGACTTCTTGGCTTTCTTCGGCGCTTTTTTGAGCGCTTTCGCTGCTTTCACTTCTTGCGGCGCTTTAGTTTTGGGCGTCGCGCCGAGCAATTCCACCAGGATCGCTTTTTGCGCGTGCAACCGATTCTCCGCTTGCGGGAACAGGCGCGATTGCGGCCCGTCGGCTACCGCGTCGGTGATTTCCTCGCCGCGATGCGCCGGTAAGCAGTGCATCACAATCGCGTGTTCGGCGGCGTGCGCCAACAGATCGTCGTTGACCTGGAAGGGCGGGAAGACCTGGCGGCGGTCTTCGGCTTCGGCTTCCTGGCCCATGCTGGTCCACGTATCGGTATACACCACGTCCGCGCCCGTGATCGCTGCTACCGGATCAGTGGTGACGGTTATGTCCAGTGTACCACCGCTCAGATCGTATGCCTTCTGAATCACCGATTCTTGGGGTTGGTAGCCCGCCGGGCTGCCGACGGTCACTTTGATGCCGAACTGCGCTGCGCCCATGATCAGGCTGGTTAGCACATTGTTGCTATCGCCCAGATACGCCAGATGCAGCCCTTCTAGCTGGCCGAATTCCTCATACATGGTCAGCAGATCGGCCATGCCCTGACACGGATGGTTGTAATCGGTCAGACCGTTGATTACCGGGACCGGACTCCATTCGGCCAGCCCGGTAATGTGGGCGTGATCGAAGGTCCGCGCCATGACCATATCGGCATAGCCGCCCAGCACGCGCGCCACATCCGCGATACTCTCGCGTTTGCCCAACCCGATTTCCTGCGGGCTGAGGTAAAACGCATAACCACCGACATGATGCATCGCCAGTTCAAAACTGACGCGCGTCCGCAGCGAGGGTTTTTGAAAGACAAGGGCCAGCGTTTTCCCTTTTAAGAGAGGCGCATTGCCATGCTTTTTGTGCTCTTTTTTGAGCGCAACCGCTTGATCGAGTAGGGCTTGCAGATCGGTGCGTGTCCAATCGGCAATATCGAGAAAGTGCTTCACCAGATTGTACTCCTACATGGTATGCCAAGATTATACAAGAAACTGCCCCGTAGTGTGAGCTACCCAACGCTCAAGCAGTTGGGCTGCCAGGTTTCTCAGCGTCTGGCCCAGGCATATTGCCCAGGGCTTACTGTCGCTCCACCTGCGTTACTCGATGCGCACCACACCGAGTCGGGTTTCAGCCGCCACCCGCAAGCAGCATGTTGATCGCGGCATTCTTGTCACGATCAAGAACAGTCTTACAATTCGGACACTGCCACTGGCGATCCGATAGGTCCAGGTCTTTGTTTTTGACACCACAGACATGGCATTTCTGTGTGGAAGGGAAGAACCGGTCCACTCGCTCAACCGCACAGCCGTACCACTCACCCTTGTACTCGCAGAACTCCACAAACTGACTCCAGGCCGTATCGCTGATCGATTTCGCCAACCGGTGATTCTTGAGCATCCCCTTGATGTGCAGATTCTCAAACACCAACCGTCCATAATGACGAGTGAGATAGAATGAGAGACGATGCTGTTGATCCTGGCGCTGGTTGGCAATATGTTCCTGCAAAGCTGCGATCCGGCGCTTGGTCCGCAACCACTGGCGGCTGTTTTGCTTCTGGCGCGCCAGCTTGCGCTGTAACTGCTTGAGCTTGTGTTCTGACTGGCGCAAAAACCGGTGATTCGGCGCAGGCGGTTCGTCGTTGGAGAACGTCGCCAAGGTGATCAAGCCCAGATCGATCCCCACAGTGGGACCGGTGATGGCAACCTCCGGCACTTCGACTTCGCAGAGAATCGAGACAAAATATGCCCCGGACTTGGTTTTCGTCACGGTGCAGCTTTTCATCTCGCCCTCAAACGGACGATGTAGCCGGATTTTCACCCAGCCCACTTTCGGTAACTTGATCCGATTTTCCACAATTTCAAGACCTTGTGGATAGCGTATCTTCTGGTCCCCTTTGCGACGCTTGAAGCGGGGATAGCCCGCCGGTTTGGTCCCTTTCTTTACCCGGTCAAAGAACTGTTGGTAGGCGTCGTTCAGGTCCATCAACTTCTGCTGCAACACCTGACTATGGGCTTCACGCAGCCAGGGTTGTTCGCGTTTCAAGGCAGTCAACCGCTTCGCTTGTTGGTTGTATGTCAAGCCTTTGCCTGTCGTTTCATACGCCGCTCGCCGTTCCGCCAAGCCCCAGTTGTACACATACCGTGCATGACCGAATTGCACCGCCAACGCCGTTTGCTGCGTCCGGTTGGGATCGATGCGGTACATGAACCCTTGCCAAGTTGTGCGCATGGCTTTCATTCTTCTTGTTGTTCGGTCACCAAGCTATTATACTACTATGGGCTTGTTCTTTTCGCCAAACATGGTCTACGCTAAAACGTTTGCTAGCCCCTTCATATCCGCGAACCTGTGGTTCGTCGCTTAAAGGCATGGGTTTTACGGGGCTAATGCATTTGCTTTAGCTGTAGAATATGGTAATATATACTTAATAGATAAGTGACTCTGGATACATAAGCGATGGAAATGCGTTTCACGCACAAATGCCGCTTGTACGATAGCCAGCCCAACCAACACCTCCATCACCAGCTTGATGTGGGTGGTATCATCTGGAATCATATCACCGCGCTGCAAAAACGCTACTATCGCATCTTTGGCAAGCACATCAGTGAAAGCCGGATGAAGAATCACCTGGCCTATCTGCGGATGAAAACGCAGCGCTACGGATATTGGCGGGTGTTGGGATCGCAGGCGGTGCAGGATGTGTGCGAACGACATGAACGAGCATACCAGAAGTTTTTTAACAAGCAAGGTGGTTTACCGCGCTTCAAGAAGGTCAAGAAGTACAAGAGCATCACGCTGAAACAAGCGGGTTGGAAATCCCTGCCGGACAAGCGCGCGCCAAAAGAGAAACAAAGCGGCAACGGCTACCATCGCGGAATCGGTGTGGTTGAGATTGATGGGCGGCGCTACATGTTCATCAAACCGCGTCCGATCACCGGGCAAATCAAAACGGTGACGATCAAGCGCGATGCGGCGGGACGGATGTGGATCTGTTTTTCGGTAATCGAAAACATCCCTATCAAAGAAGATGAAACCAGCACGGGTAAAATCGGCGGTTTCGACTTCGGGCTGAAGGTGTTTTTGACGACAGATGACGGAGAGGCCATCGCAAACCCGTTGTATTTCCAGCAAGACCTGCCCCAATTGCGCAAGATTCAGAGTCGGGTGGACAAAAAAGTACCGGGTAGTCGCAACCGGCAGCGCGGGAAAGCCCACATTGCCCGCCGCCACGCGCGGATTGCCGACAAACGCCGCGAGTTCCATTTCCAGTTGGCGCATGACCTGTGCGATGAGTACGACATACTCGTATTCGAAACCTTGAACATCGCCGCCATGAAACGTATCTGGGGGCGCAAGGTTAGCGATCTGGGCTTCGCCAAATTCATCGAGATCGTTCAGTGGGTCGCACACAAACGGGGCAAACAAATCGTCTTTGTGGATCGCTGGGAGCGGACCACCCAAAAATGTTCGACGTGTGGGCGTATGCAAACGCTTACGCTGAAAGATCGGACTTTTTGCTGCGAAAACGAAGACTGTGGTCTGGTGTTGGATCGGGACCACAACGCAGCGATCAACATTCGTAAGGCAGGACGTTGCCTTCTACTGTCTCAGTTGGAAGAAGACCA
>JAFGJA010000355.1 GCA_016929355.1 Anaerolineae bacterium
GGGGCGGACCAATGTGTCCGCCCTGGGCCGACACGCTGGTCGGCCCCTACAGAAAACCATGTGCCGACTTCCGCCATCGTGTACTAGGGGGTGAGGCCGAAAGTAGAAGAATAAAAATTGCTTAACTTTACAACCGGCGGGTGCGCGGTTGCTGATCATCGTCGTCAGCCAACCCGATCCCCTTCGATCCCTGCACGGATTGGCCCGCAATCAAGGAGAGCGTATTCCTCAGCTTGGCTAGCTTCGGGCCAATGGGACGCTGATAGTCAACGGCGCTGTCATCATCGCCCTGAAGAATCTGGCGCGCTTTAGCGAGCAAATTCTTTTTGGGGTCTGCTTGCGTCTCGTCCTTTTGAGGCGCGCCACCTTGCAGATGTTGCAAGCCTTCTTCCAGCGTGATCGTGCGTTCGGTCAAGCCAATGGTCAGAGCCATCACTTCCGAGACATATTCCGGGTCATCTAATTCAATCACACGCTCCGGCCCCAGCGCCGATTTCCAGAACTCAACGACACTCGCATTAGCCGAGGCCCCGGTAGGAATAATCGTGAAAATGTGATATTTTTCGGCGGCTTCGGTGATGATTTGATCGAGCGGCACATCGTCTTTCAGGCCGGGACCGATGAAGCGGTTCACTTCCTCTTTACGCACGACCTGACCGCTTGCTTCCTCATCCGTGATAATGAACAAATACCCCTTTTTCTGACGCTTTTCCCAGCAATCAATCGAGGTGTGACGCGCCGCCAGATAAAACATGTGCTCGGCGGATTCGCCGGGAGAACCACCGCCCGCCAAGCGTCCACCAATGATCATATTCTCCAGATGTTCGTCCATGCGGTTATCGGACTCAAACTGTCCGACCTGAAGCGGCACTTGATTGCGCGCGGCATGGGCAAACGCCGCAAACAAAATTTGAGGATGCGGGATATATTCGTGGCCTAACAGCAGCTTGAACAACTGCGGCAGGTCGCTGTGAATGGCCCGCACCACGCGCCCCATTGATCCGCTCACATCGAGCGCAATAATGATTGCGTTGGAGTTGGGATGTTCCTCACTATCACGACTTTCGCGGACCTCGATCCCATACGGGTTTAACGAAGGATGCACTTCGGACGCGCCCTGGCTGTAAGCAAAACTGTCTTGCCCCCGCGAGCGCTGCTGCTTAATGCGCGTTTGGTAGGTATTTGGCGACCACTTTCCACCGCCCATAATGGATATTCCTTTCTCTCTTCTGACTAAATTTTTACAACTCGATCTTGGCTAACCGGGCCTAACCCGTCCGATCTGGCATCGTAAACACGCGAAATTCACGCGGTCCCCAGCAGGATTCAATAATCTGGTCAAACTCTTGCAGCAGTAACCAGGCGGTCTTCTCTGTCGATAAACAGCGCCAGAAATAACTCTTTAGCGCTTGGGGCAGTGATGGCAAATCAAGCTCATTCTCCCGCTTGGCTAAGGGATCAATCGCCATCAAGTAAAGCATCGTCCGCACCGCTAGCCCAATGTCGAGAGCAGCTTTGGCCGGTTGTTTCACACTGGGCGGATACCATTCCTCATAAGGCACACTGAGCGCTTTCATTTTTTCCGGTTCGCCATTTGGCACACGGACGGAAAAGCCCCACCCCATCAACATGACCCGGTGGCCCTTTGGTTCGATCCAGATATACGGCGGCAGCACCGCCCCGTGAATCACACCGTTATCGTGCGCAAAACCCAGCACATTCAGCAAGCGTCGCCACATCCAGGCCATATCTTTGGGGTGAATGCCTGCGCCATACGTCCGCTTGACTTCTTCCAATGTATAAAATTCGTCAGGCGCGGTGATCTGTTCATCCATGCTCACAATATTCACCTGACGCGCCTGGGGGATCGTCGCATCTTGATAAGCAAACGACTCTAGAATACGCGGGACCAGGGGTTGAAAATCATCATAATCCGCGCACTGCTGGAAAAAATAGAGGGTTTGCGCTTCGTTGGTCACGAGATCATTATCGGCAACATGGCGCGCCAACCGGAACAAGCCCTGCCGCGCCTGCCCTGCCTGCCGGAACGTGCAGCGATACACGTTACAGAGATCGTCTTTCGTGATCAGATCGCGGAGAATGTAAATACGAGTCGGGGTTTGGACGACGACTTCATCGCCGATAATGCTGGTTTGCCAACCGCTCACTAAGATTGTCGCCTGGCAAGCGGCACATTTGACTAATTGTTCTTCCTGCGTGGTTTTGGGGAGTGGCTTTCCACAATTCGGACAAGCAAGCGTTTCGATCATAGGTTATTCCTCCTGGCTCACACTATAGCATGGCGGCAACCTACGAGCAACGCGGAGGACTGACCAGGGGGTACTTCAGAAAAGCAGGGGAGCACCAATGTGTGCCCCCTGCCTCACGCTTACGGCTCGACATTCAATTCTTCAACGCTGCCGGTAGCAATATAGATCACGCGCTCAACAACGTTCGTCACCAGATCGCCAATGCGTTCCAATTGTTGCGCAACCCCTAGAATGCCCATTGAGGCCGTAACCTTTTTCTCTTTTTTCGCTTTTGCCATGTGTTCGATCACATTGCTGACCACTGTTTCCAACATCTGATCGACTTCGGCTTCGCGGCTGGCTGCCTGTTTCGCCAGTTCAATATCGCCCTCAGCGTAGGCTTGCAAACACTGATCCAGCATCGACGCGACCAGTTCACCCATTGCTTTGAGTGCTGAAGGTTGTTCGACTTTCTGATACCGCTTGACCTGGGAAATAGCTTCGGCAATATCTTTAGCTTTATCGCCAATCTGTTCCAGATCAACAATGATATTGATCACGGCGATGATTGTGCGGAGATCGCTGGCGGCGGGCTGCTGCGTGGCAATGAGTTTAAAGCAATCATCCTCAATAGTGAACCGCAGTTCATTAACCGCCTGATCAGAGGCAATGACCTCTTTTGCCAGTTCCTTATCCAATTCTTCCAACGCCCGCAGCGCTTCGTGTAGTTCGGTCTTAACCAACTGCCCCAGTTCCAACACACGGGCGCGCAGTTGGTCTAATTCCTGGTCAAAGTATCGTCGTGTCGGCATCCATTTTACTCCTTACACCTGTGAAAACACGCTGGTAGTCAAAACGGTTATCCACGCCGTCCGGTAATATACGCCTCGGTTAATGCTTCGCGGGGCGAGGTAAAAATCGTTCCTGTTTCATCGAACTCAACCAACTTGCCCAGCCAGAAAAACCCGGTGCGATCCGAGACACGGGCCGCTTGCTGCATGTTGTGCGTTACAATCACAATTGTATACGTTTCGGCTAATTTCCGCATGAGTTCTTCCACGCGCAGTGTCGCTACTGGGTCCAGCGCCGAACACGGTTCGTCCATCAGAATCACCTCCGGTTTGACAGCAACGGTGCGCGCAATACACAAACGCTGCTGCTGGCCGGGATTGAGACCCAGCGCGGAATCCTTGAGGCGATCTTTCACCTCATCCCACAACCCCGCATCGGTCAGGCTCTCTTCGACCATCTGCGGCAAATTGCCATTATGAACCATACCCAACACGCGCGGCCCAAACGCGACATTATCGTAAATGCTCTGCGGGAACGGGTTAGGCCGCTGAAAGACCATCCCGACACGCTGGCGCAGTTCAACTACATCCACATCCGGCGCGTAAATATCCTCGCCATCCAGTTTGATGACGCCTTCGGCGCGCGTACCGGAAATCGTGTCATTCATGCGGTTAATCGCCCGCAAAAACGTCGATTTGCCACAGCCAGAAGGCCCAATCAGCGCGGTGATCTCGTTCTGCTGGATCGCCAGATTCAGATCAATCAGCGCGTGAAACTCGTCGTAGAAAAAGTTGAAATCCTGCACTTGGATTTTGGGTTGTGTCATCTTGGTCGCCATTAGCCAAACCGCCCCGTGATATAGTCTTCGGTACGTTGATCTTTCGGATGTTTGAACATGCGCTCGGCGGTATCGATCTCGACCAATTCGCCATCCAACATAAACGCGGCCCGTGTTGCTACACGCGCCCCTTGTTGGACGCTGTGCGGAACCATGATCACCGTATACTGCTGTTTGAGTTCATACAGCGATTCTTCAACCATACTGGTGGAGATCGGATCAAGGCCGGAGGTGGGATTATCGAGAATCAGCACTTCCGGTTCCAGCATCAAACTGCGCGCGATACACAACCGTTGTTTCTGCCCCCCGGATAAGCGGGAGGCGGGGTGATCGAGCCGGTCTTTAACTTCATCCCACAAGGCCGCCTGGGTCAGCGAGCGTTCAATGCGTTCATTGAGCAAGGCCGTGTCCCGAATCCCGGCCATGTGCGGGCCATACGTGAGATTGCCGCGAATCGATCCCGGTAGGGGCGTCGGCACAGCAAAAACCATCCCGATCCGGCGGCGCAGATCGGTCACATTCACGCCCAACGCGAACACGTCCTGCCCATCGACCAGGATAGTGCCCCGGTAATCGGCTCCCGGCGTCAAATCGGACAGGCGGTTAAAGAGCCGGAGCAAGGTCGTTTTGCCGCTCCGCGCGGGGCCGAACAACACAAAAATCTCGTTGGCGCGAATGGTCAGCGACACATGCTTGAGTGCTTCCGTCCCATCGGCATAGGTGTAGGATACATTTTGCACGGAAATTTTGGCTTGCATGATAGTCCTCCTACCAATCCCGGCGGCGGCGCATATTTGTACGAATAACGGTGGCGATCAACGTCAGGGACAGCACTAACAGCAGCAGCACCAACGCCGTCCCATACTGGATTTCGAGGGGCATACCGGGCACTTGCGTCGCAATCACATACAGGTGATAGGGCAGCGCCATCGTTTGATCAAACACGGATTGCGGCAGGTCCGGCAAATAGAACGCGGCCACCGTGAACAAAATGGGCGCGGTTTCGCCCGCCGCGCGGCTCAAGCCGAGGATCACGCCCGTGATAATGCCGGGGATGGCGTGCGGTAGCACCTGATGGCGGATTGTCTGCCAGCGTGTCGCGCCGAGACTCTGGCTCACCACGCGGAACTCCTGCGGCACAGCCAGGATCGCTTCTTCGGCGGTGCTGATCACTACCGGCAGCGTCATAATCCCCAACGTGAGCGATCCGGCGACAATCGACGTGCCGAAGTTCAGGAACAAGACAAACATCCCCAGCCCGAACAACCCGTACACAATCGACGGAATCCCCGCCAGATTCACAATCGCCAGCCGGACCCAGCGTGTCAGGCGGTTATCGCCCGCATATTCAGCGAGGTAAATCGCCGCGCCGATGGCGAGCGGAATACACACGATCCCCGTGCCAAACGTCAGCAGCAGCGTGCCCAACAGCGCAGGCATAATCCCGCCCTCGGTCATCCCGTTACGCGGTTTGGCAGTCAAAAATTCCCAACTGATCGCGCCGATCCCGTTAATGAAAATGTAGAGGATGACCAGGATGATCGGCAGCACGACCAGACCAGCGACGCCAGTGATGACCACTGTTGCGATCTGATTGGTTTGCTGGCGTTTCAGAGTGCGCCGGTGCGAATTCGTCCGCGCATCCGTACTTTTCGTGGTATTCATAACTGCCCTCCCCGGCGGCGGTTCCCACTCGTACCCACCAACCGTCCCGCCAGCGAATTGATCGCGGCAGTGATCAAAAACAGCATAATGCCGATGCCGAACAACACATGATAGTGCATACTGCCTTGCGCAACCTCGCCCATTTCGGCGGCAATGGTTGCGGTCATGGTGCGCACGGGTTGCAGCGCCATATCTGCGCCGAACGTCGGGACAAATGCCGCGTTACCCGTGACCATCATCACCGCCATTGTTTCACCAATCGCGCGCCCGATACCCAACATCACCGCCATGACCAGCCCGGATCGCGCCGCCGGGAGAACCACATGCCGGATCGTCTGCCAGCGTGTCGCGCCAATGGCGAGCGCCCCGTCGCGGTATTCTTTCGGCACGGCGTACAACGCATCTTCCGAAATGCTGATGATGGTCGGCAGCGCCATATACGCCAGAATCAAGGAACCGGTCAGCGCCGTGAGTCCCGTTGGCGCACCGAGCTTTTGAATCAGTGGGGCCAACGCGATCCAGCCGAGGAACCCCAGCACAATCGACGGAATCCCCGCCAGTACTTCGATAAGCGGCTTCAGGATTTCACGCTGCCATTCCGGGGCGATCTCGCCCAGGTAGATCGCCGTAATCAGGCCCAACGGCAAAGCGACAATGATCGCGCCGACAGTGACGATCAGCGAGCCGACGATCAACGGCCACATGCCATACAACCCCTCGTTGGGATACCAGCGACTTTCAAACAATTGGCGCAGGGGAATATCTAAAAAGGTGGGAATTCCTTCGCGCAGCAAGAACAGGAAGATCATGCCCACAATGATAATGCTCGAAATCCCCGCCAGCCGGATCAGCGATTCGATGAGGATTTCGCGCCAATCCAACAGACTCCATTGAATATTGCGGACCGCATCGAACGGGACATCACGCACCAATGTGCGTAACCGTTTGCGTAAGGTCACAGGCAAAGCGCTCATATTTTTACTCCTGACTCAAGGCCACAAAACCCAGTTCGGAAACGATCTGCTGCCCCTCTGGTCCGCGCAGCCAGTCCAGGTAATCGGCAATCGCGCCGGTGGGTTCACCGGCAGTATACATATAGAGGTTACGCGCCAATGGATAGCTGCCATCCGCGCCGGTTTCGACCGTGGGGAACACATACGGCGATGCGCTGTCTTGCGCCACCGCGATCACTTTTTCGTCCTCGGTGACATACCCCAGCCCGTCATAGCCGATGGCGTTCGGGTTGCGGCTGACTTCACTGGTAATGCCCACCGAGGAAGGCATCAGCA
>JAFGJA010000002.1 GCA_016929355.1 Anaerolineae bacterium
AGTGAGGATGGCGGTATCCCGCTCTGGACCGATGCCGCGATTAGCATTTGGGACATTCCCAACAACCCCTTTGGGCGCATGATCCTGCTTGGTTTTGCGGCAGTCGTTTTTGCAGGCGAATACCAGTGGCGCACCTGGAAAAATATTGTGCCGCGTAACCGGCGCGCGGTGCTACTGTTGATGAAGTTTATCGCGTTGGGTGTGTTTGTGGTGGTGGCTTTTGTCCTGATGTCGATCATTTGGAGCATCGGGTGGGGCGTATTGGCGCAGATCGCCGGGGTGGATTATGGCCCCGCAATAACGGGGCAGGTGTTAGCCGATTTTGCCCAGGATTATACGAAACAGGCATCATTAACCTTCACCTCGACTATGATCGCCGCCGGGTATGCTGCCTTAGCCGGGATGGTGACACGCTCGATTCTGGGTGGGGTGCTGGTCAGTTTTGGGATCACGTTGTTTGAAGGCGGCTTGATTCTCGGCTTGATGCTCATTGGCTGGTTGTTGGATATACCGCGCATCGTCCACATTTACCAGTATATGCCGTTTTACAACATGGCGAATGTAACCAGTTGGATCAATGATCATGTGGCGTTGGCTATGCGTCCCTATGGTGAGGATCACGAATATAGCTACATTGTGTTTTCAGATAGTTTGGCTTTTTCGCTGATCGTGTTGGCGGTATGGGTCATCGGGTTATATGCCTTGATTGCCTACTTATTCCAACGCCAGGATATTACGACCTGATAGGGCATAACTCGTGTTGCAACTGTTTTACGCCGAATGGATCAAGATCGTGGGCAATCGCTGGCGCGCGGCCTTTTTGCTGTGGATTTTTCCGGTGGGCACGCTGGCTTTTGTGATCGTGATTGCAACATTGCTCGCCATTGCGCCCTTGTTCACCGATGCTGATGTGACCGGCGAAATGGACATGGATCATCTCAATTGGGCTGACCAGGCGATCAGTGCGTGGTCAGTGCCAACCAATCTATTCGGGCGGATGTTGGTCTTAGGATTAGCGTCCCTGGTCTTTGCCGGGGAATACCAATGGCAAACGCTCAAAATGGTCGTGCCGCACGCACACCGGGCCAAACTGGTCGTGATCAAGTTTGTGGCGATTGCGTTCGCCATTATTGTGGCGTTTACCCTGATGTCGCTGATTCTCATGGTGGGCGCGTTCATTTTTGCGGCGGTAGGCGGTGGCGACATCGGCCCAAAGGTGACGGGCGCAGCGCTGGCGCAGTTTGGCGAAGAGTATCTGCAAAAAGCGTCATTAGCGTTTATGCTGGCGATTGTCTCGGCCAATTTTGCGGCGTTAACGGCGATGTTGACCCGCTCGGTTTTAGGTGGGATGCTGGTCGGTGTTTTTTTCACATTTATTGAGGGATTGTCGGTAGTTGGGCTTGTTCTGGTGGCTCACTTGTTCGACCAACCCCGGTTGGTTTACCTGTATCGCCTGACGCCGAGCTACAACGTGGATAATATTAACAGTTGGCTCAATAACAACCGGCCCACCACCGATAATCAGGCTTTGCAGCAGTTGACCGAACTGTTTGATTTTGCCGACGACATCTATTTTTCAACCGTGATCCTGGCGATGTGGGTTGTTGGTTTGGTGGCCTTGACCGCCTATCTATTTCATAAGCAGGACTTAACTTAGCAGGACTTAACCGAGTATGGCCGAACGAGATCGGATTTTTGACGAAAAAACGCTCCGCAAATTGGATCGTCTAACACTGATGGCAAACAAGGTCCGCGCTGGCGCGATCAAAGGGGAGCGGCGCTCATCGAAGCGCGGCACGAGCATCGAGTTTGCCGATTACCGGAACTATGTACGCGGGGATGATCTGCGACGGGTGGACTGGAACATTTACGCGCGTTTGCAGCGTCCGTTTGTCAAACTGCTCGAAGATGAAGAAGACATGGCGGTGCATATTCTGTTGGATGCTTCGGCCAGCATGGATTGGCCGCGTGCCGGTGAGCGCGATTGGCATAAATTCCTCTATGCGCGGCGCATCGCGGCGGGCCTCGCCTATATTGCGCTGAACAGTGGCGATCAGGTGACGGTGGCCGGGGTGCGCGGCGATGGCGTGCAGTATTGGGGGCCACTGCGCGGACGGGGGCATACGTTGAATCTGCTTATCTGGCTGGAAAAGCTCCATACACACGGACAGGTCAATCTGAATCAGGCTTTCGCCGATTACGCCCGCCGGACGGCACGCGCTGGCATTTGCATTGCGATCAGCGATATGCTCACCCCGGATGGTTTCGAGGAGGGGGTACGCACTTTGCAGGGGCGCGGCCATGAAATCACCGCGATCCAGGTGCTTTCGCCGGATGAGGTTAATCCTCAGGTAACGGGCGATTTGAAGTTGATCGATGTTGAAACCGGGATTCCGCAAGATGTGACCGTTGATGACGCGATGAAGCAGTTATATGTCGAGCGGCTTCAGGCGTGGCAGATGGCGATCAACGCCTATTGCACGCGGCGCGGCATCCATTATATTGCCACCGACACCAGCACCACCTGGGAACAATTGATTTTATCGGAACTGCGGCAAGCGCGCGTGGTGCAGTAGGGTGAGTGGCTGACCCATGCCCAAACCGTCCGTTTTCCCGCGCCTCATTGCGCCTGATACCGCGCTTGTGATCGTGTGTTTGCTGCTGATCGCGGCGTTTGGCTTGCGCGTCTGGAATCTGAATGAGCCAAGCGTCTGGCACGATGAAGGCTGGTCGATCCGCGCGGTGCGTGATCCGATTGATGGTGCGGACGATAAAACGCCCTTTGTGTATTACGGCCTGATCCATCTCTTGTGGACTGTGGCGGGCGATACGCCGTTTGCCATGCGCTACGGGTCCGCGCTGCTGGACGTGATCACGATTGCGTTGGTGGCGCATCTGGTGCGTCAATGGGCCAGTTGGGACGCGGCGATCCTGGCGGTGGTGTTACTCGGTGTGTCGCCGCTCATGTGGGCGTATGCGCGCGAAATTCGGGCCTATGTCGGTGTGCCTTTGCTGACGGTGCTTCTATTGTGGGGTGTGGATCGTTTGCTGGCCCGGCATAAATATGCTTCCTGGCGAGTCTGGATCGTTGTGTTGTTCGCGGAATTGACCTTGCTCTATACGCATAACCTGAGCGTGCCGGTAGTCGCGTGGCTGAATATCATGATCGGTGGTGTATGGGGATGGCAGCGCGAGTGGCGGTGGTTGGCGATCTGGATCGCGGGGCAAGCGGCCCTGCTGATCGCGTATCTGCCCTGGGTGCTAGATCAGCCGATTAGTGGCACGCCGATCAATTCTCCGCCTGAACTGGGACTGGCGCTGATCTGGGACATCTGGCGCAGTTACTTTGCGCCCCTGCCGACGCTGGTTGGGGCGGAAAACGCCCTGGACATTGGTGGCTTACTGTTCGCGGTGGTAGCGATTCTCAGTCTTGCTGCTGTGATCAACTGGCGCTGGGATCGGCGCGCGCAATTAGTGATCTCACAGGCGCTTTTGCTCCCGGTATTGGTCACGATTGAATTGATCATAGCCAGTATTGATTTTCACCCGCGTTATTTTATCGCCAGTGTTCCCGCGACGATGATACTCATTGCGTTGGGCGTAGAATGTATTCCCGACCTGGATCAGCGCCGGATCATGATCCCGGCGGCGATGGCGTTGGCAACGGGTGTGGGCGCGACGGGTATTTTCATTCTGTTGGACGATCCCAAATACCAGCATGATGATTTTCGCGCCGTGTCGGAATA
Source organism: Anaerolineae bacterium (assembly GCA_016929355.1). GTDB lineage: Bacteria > Chloroflexota > Anaerolineae > Aggregatilineales > Aggregatilineaceae > JAFGJA01. Next base: position 3,747 of record JAFGJA010000002.1, read on the forward strand.
CTACGCCCGTTTGCCGGAAGATATGATTATTCTGATTCCCTATGGCTGGGAACCCGCGCTTGAGGTGTATTACGCCGAAAAAACGGGTATTCGTGCCGAAATGTTAGGGATCGATCTGCACAGCAGCGCGGACGAGGCGATTGAACAGATCAACGCCGCCATCGTTGAGCATACCTTCCCGGTGGAGATCGAGTTGATGACATGGTATCAACTGCCCGCCGATCTGCGCGGCATGTATCCCTGCTTGCTGGAATCGGCAGGGCGGCGCACGGATGATCCGGTATTCACCGTGCAGGGTATCACCACCTCACGCTACGAAATCGAGCGTCCGTTAGCCTTAACTGAAATTCCAATAGATTCTGTCGAATACGGGGAAATCAGTCTGACCGGTGCGGCGCAGAGCGGGCCAGCAGCAATTTGTGTTCAGACACAGTGGGCATTGCCGCAGATCACGCAGGAAAATTTGCGCGTCTCAGGTCGTGTGTTGACAACCGATCCGCCGGGCTGGATTATCGCGCGCAGCGATACCGACATCCGCGCTGACGATCAAACGCCTACCTCCATGTGGGAGCCGGGCGATCAAGGCATGGGGTATAGTCTGCTGCGTTTCCCAACCGGTGCGCCGCCGGTTGAATACGTGATTCAGTTGGTGGTGTTCAGCAATACCCGTTTGCGCGGGTTGGATCGGTTGGTGAATGGTGTGCCATCGGGCAAAATGATCGAACTCACCACTGTCACACCGCAGGGCACAACGGATGCCGAGATTGGCCTCGTCAGTCAGGAAATCATCGCCCATGATCCCCAGATCGAGTTTATTGGCACGGATGCCACCGGAGAAACCCTCAACGCAGGGCAAGAACTGCGTATAACCTTACACTGGCGTGCGCCAGAAGGCTGCTGCGCCACCGAACCCTGGACCAAGGCGACTCTCGCACTGCGTGGCGAGGATTGGGCAGTCGCGGAACCGGTGCAGGTGTATTCGACTTACAGCCAGGATTGGCACGCGCTGCGCATCCCGGCGGAAGCTCACGGATCGGCGGATTTGGTCATCGAATCAGATGAGGAATTGATCACCCTGGCAACGTATACCATAGAAGAAACGGATCGCTTGTTCGCGCTGCCTGCGTTTGCGGTTGCCATGCAGACGGATTTTTCCGGGTTGGCGCTGCTGGAAGGATTCAGCGTGGCGAATCCTGTAGTTTCGCCGGATGAAACGCTCGATCTCACGCTGGTGTGGCGCGTCACACACACGCCGGAGACATCCTACCGGGTGTTCACGCACCTGCTCGATCCGCAGAATCGCGTGATTGCGCAGCACGACGGGTATCCGGTTAATGGGACGCGCCTCACGCCAAGTTGGATACCGGATGAGTATATTGTTGATCCGTATGCGTTAGAATTCGATCCTGAGTTTGCCGATTATCGTGGTCCGGCGCGGCTGGAAGTAGGTTTTTACGATCCTGAGACTGGAAATCGTATCCGCGTGGCGAATGGCGCGGATCATGTCATTTTGCCGATAGAGATAACGGTGCAATAGTTCATGTCATTTCTCACTCCTTTAGCGTTGGCGTTGAGTGCGCTCGCCATCCCGATTGTGCTGCTGTACATGCTGCGGTTGCGGCGCACCGAAATGCCGATCTCAAGTACGTTTTTGTGGCAGCAGTTGATCCGTGACCGTGAAGCCAATGCACCTTGGCAGCGTTTGCGTTTGAGTTGGCTGTTGCTGCTCCAACTGTTGATCCTGGCCGCGCTTGTGATTGCGTTAGCGCGTCCCTTCACCGAGGTCAAAACGATCACTACCGGGCGCATTGTGCTGCTGCTTGATGCGTCAGCCAGCATGAAAGCGAAGGATGTCGAACCCAGTCGATTCGCCGCCGCGCGGGAGATCGGGCTGGATTTAGTCGATACGCTTGGTGCAGATGATACCATGACATTGATCCAGGTGGGGAATGTGCCGGAAGTGTTGGCGGCGGCCTCGCGCGATAAATTGGTGCTGCGGAAGGCGCTCGAAGATGCCAGTCCCAGCGATGTGAGCGCAGATTGGTTCGCGGCGATGACGTTAGCAGCGGCGGGCGCTATCGGTGTGGATGAATTGAAGGTCGTGATTGTGACTGATGGCGGCCTGCCGGGTAATTTGCCCGCCGTACCCGGTGATGTGCGGTTTGTACAGGTTGGCGAATCGGGGAGCAATCTGGCGATATCCGCGCTGGCGACTAGCGCCTTGCCGGGCCGCGATCCGCAAGTCTTTGCGCGGATCAGCAATTACGGCGAGACCGATACGGATGTGATTCTGGATATTACGCTCGATGACGATGAGACATTTTTCACCGCGCGCCGTTACACTGTTCCCGCCGACAGTTATGTCGATATTTTTGATCTCGACTTGCCCGCAAGTTTTGATGCGCTAACCGCCCAATTGACTTTGCCCCGCAACGCTGCCATGCCCGATTATCTGGTGAGTGACAATCTGGCGTATGCGGTTCAGGACCCGTCCGGGGCGGGGCGCGTGCTGCTGATGACGGAAGATAATATTTTTGTCGAGCAAATTTTTCGCAGCCTGCGCGGTGTGGAATTGTATCTGATCGAGCCGGGCACGAATTTGCCGCGTGACCAGTATGATCTGTACGTGTTCGATAGCTGGCTGCCCACTGATCTGCCAACCGGGGGCGATTTACTGATTATCAATCCCCCACGCGGACTGAATTTTTTCCAGCTTGGCGGCGAAATCGAGCCACGCGGCAGCATTACGGTTAATTCCGACGATCCCCGGATGCGCAATTTAGCATCGTATATGGAAGCGATCTTCGTGGACAAAATGCGCACGCTGGGCGATATTGAATGGGGCACGGTGCTGGCTGAAATTGATGGGAATCCACTGGTGATCACGGGGGAAGTTGACGAACAGCAGGTCGTGATCTTGCCGTTTGATGCGCGCTATCCCAACACTGATCTCGTCTTGCAACCGGCGTGGCCGATTTTGATCGCGGAATTGGCATCATGGTTTTCGCCGCCACGCATCACGGATACTGCTGAAAGTTTGTCGCCCGGTTCGCCGGTTACAGTCCGGTTTATCGAAAATGCCGAGGAAGCAATCGTAACGCTGCCCAATGGCCGGACAGTCATGCTGGAACCGGAAAGCAGCGAGGTTGTGTTTGCCGACACCTTGCAATCGGGGTTATACCGCGTTGATTTGCGCAAAGATGGTGAGACATTCAGGTCTGAACAATTCGCCGTGAATTTATTCGATGCTGCCGAGAGTGACATCGAACCACAAGCCAATGTCCAGATCGGCACCTCGACTATTGCGGAAGCGGCCCGCGAGGAAACAGGTCGCCGCGAGTTCTGGCCCTGGGTTATTGGGGCGGGCTTGGCGGTGATTATGGTCGAATGGTTAGTGTATCACCGCGCCTTGCAGCGTCGTCCCGCAGTCACGCTGGCGGGCTTGCATGGTTCGGGATCAGCCCAACCGGGTGGTTGGCGGGCACGTTTCAGTACGCGCATTAACCGTTTGTTACGCCGCCCATCTGCGCGCCGGACTACCAGACGAGGATCGAACCGAGCGACGATGCGCCGCCGTTACTAGAGGTAATTACCTCTACAGTCGAACATAACCGAGGCTAATGTTGCTATGAGCTTTACCAATCCCAACGCCTTATTTTTGCTGCTGTTGCTGCCGGTAGTGGTGGCGATTGGTTGGCCGCGTCTGCCCTATCGCCGCCGTGATGCTGCCAGTCTGGTGATCCGGCTGATTCTGGTTACGCTGATTGTGCTGGGTTTGGCCGGGATTCAGGTTCACCAGATCGCGGATAAATTAGCAGTGGTCTTCCTGATCGATGCTTCCGACAGCATTCCCTCTGAAACGCAGAGCGCCGCCGTTGAATATGTGCGTAACGCAGCGCAGGCGATGGAAGAACAGGATCAGGCGGCGGTGATCGTCTTTGGGGCGGATGCGCTGGTCGAGATTCCGATCACGGAGCGGTTGGAACTCGTGCAAATTGGGTCCGATCCAATTCGCTTGAATACCGATATGGCGGAGGCGATGCGGTTAGCGTTGGCGTTGTTCCCGGCAGATACCGCCAAGCGTATGGTTGTCCTCAGCGACGGGCGGCAGACGGTAGGCGATGCGGAAGAAGTCGCGCGTTTGGCGGCGGCTACCGATGTACAGATCGATTATGTGGAGTTGGTAGGCGCGGGTATGGATGCGCAAACCACCGGCCCGGAAGTGCTGGTTTCCAATGTGGACGTGCCTTCCTCGGTTAATGAGGGGGAGCGCTTTAATTTAAACGTGACGCTGTCCAGCACGCGCGCCGAAAGTCAGGTCGAGATTCGTATCCTGTCAGCCGGGCGCGTGATTCACCGCCGGGAAGTTACGTTGCCGCCCGGTACAACCAATGAAATCTTCGAGATCGTCGCGCCGAATACGGGCTTTGCCGATTTTCAGGTTGTGATCGAGCCGCGCAGCGCGGATAACTTCTACCAGAATAACCAGCTTTCCGCCTTTACCGAAGTGACTGGGCCGCCGCGCGTTTTGCTTTTGACTACTGAAAGCCAGGAGATCGAAGCCCTGCGCGATGTGCTGACCGAGAGCGGTTTGCAGGTTGATGTGATGGGACCGCGCGATTTGCCGATTGGGTTAACGCCTCTGAGCAGTTATGACAGCATTATTCTGGCGAACGTGTCGGCTATTGAACTGGGTCAGGAGCGCATGGACTATATGCAGGCGTATGTGCGCGATCTGGGCGGCGGCTTGATCGTGATCGGCGGGCCGGATGCGTATGGTGTGGGGGGCTACTACGACACACCGCTTGAGGAAACACTACCGGTTGACATGCAGATTCGGGATGAGGAACGTATTCCCACACTGACGATGTTTTTCGTTATTGATCGATCCGGTAGTATGGAGATTTCCAGTACGGGCAGCGTGTCGAATCTGGAACTGGCGAAAGAGGCCATTGTCCGGTCATTTGATCTGCTGAATGATAATGACCGCACCGGGGTGTTGTCGTTTGATATAGCCGGTTATGTTGTCGTTGACTTGCAAGAAATCGGCGATGCAGACAATCGTGACAACTTGCGAACGCTGGTTGGTGCGCTGCGACCAGGGGGCGGGACGAATATTCTTCGGGGGGTGCAAGCCGCCGAGTTAATGTTGCAAGGGGATCCGTCACAATTGAAACACGTTATCTTGCTGACCGATGGCGGCGCAGACCCGTCTGACATTGCCGAGACGGTGGATCGCATGTACCGGGATTACGGCATCACGACCTCGGTGGTGGCTGTCGGTCAGGATTACGCGCCCTGGTTAACGCAAGTTGCGGTAGCGGGGCGGGGACAGTTTCATCTGGCGTATGATGTATCATCGATCCCCGCTATTTTCACGGCGGAAACGCTGCTGGCGACGCGCTCGTACATCTTTGAAGATGACTTTTTCCCGACTCTGAACGTGCGCCACCCGATTATCAGTGGCGTGGAAAATATGCCAGTGTTGAAGGGGTATGTTGCTACTACCGACAAAGAAACCGCCACTGTGGTTTTGCGCGGGCCGGAAGATGATCCCATCCTGACGACATGGCAATATGGGTTGGGGCGCGCGGTGGCGTTTATGTCCGATGCATCGTCGCGTTGGGCGCAGAATTGGTTAACCTGGGACGGCTTCTCTGATTTCTGGAATCAGGCAGTCAGATGGTCGATTGTCGAGGGCAACACCAGCAATATCGAGGCGCGTGTCGTTGAACGGGGTGAGCAGGCTGTCTTGACGGTTGATGTACGCGATACGCAGGGCAATTTCCTGAACGGCCTGCAATTAAGCGCCGCCGTGACCGATGCACAGTTAGGCACAGAAACGCTGGCCTTGCAACAAACCGCGCCGGGCCGGTATGAGACCATTTTCACGCCGGAAGATGAAGGGGCCTATTTTGTGACGGTGGCGGGTAGCACGCCCGACGATACTGGCACGTCCCCCGTGCAGAGCGTGATCCAGACAACAGGGTGGGTCTTGAGTTATTCCGCCGAATATCGGGTGGATGGCGCGGGCGCTGATCGTGATGATCCGTTTGTGCTGCTGCGTAATTTGGCCACGATTACCGGCGGTGATTCCTTGCGCGACAATCCCGACAGCGTGTTTACGCACAATCTGAATCAGGAACGCGCCGCCCAACCGATCTGGCAGTATTTCATTTTAGCGGCGTTGCTGCTGCTGCCGTTTGATGTGGCGCTGCGGCGTTTAGTGATCACCCAGCGCGATCTGGAGATCGTCCGCGAAAAATTTGCCGCATGGTTTAATCGCAATGAGCCAGTGTTGGTGGGGGATGGCCCCTCCTCCGAACGGTTGGGCCGTTTGCGCAGCGCTAAAGATCGCGTTCACACGGCGCGCCAGCTTGAAGAACCGGACGAAAGAGACAAAACAGCCGGTCAACCCGACTCGATCCCATCGTCGCCGCGCCGCGCGCGGAGTACGCGCACGGCTAGCAAACCGTCTGCGCCGCGCCGATCACGGTCTACGACTCGTCCGAGTCCCGCCCCGCCGAGCGAGGGCACACTGGCTTCCCGCCTATTGGAACGGAGAAAATCCACGCAGCAGGACGAAGATGAATCGTAGCTATTTAGCGCTGGCCTTCATTGCCCTGACTTTGTTCGGTTGCACACTGGCCGCGAATGTATCAGAAACAGCCACGATCACGCCGGAGATCGCGCCGCTTGTGACCGATTCCTGGCAGGTGATCGCGCCGGGGATCGAACAACGCGAAATGGATATTGTCCTCAATCGGGGCGTATCCGCCCGCGCGATTCTGGTGCGGCTCGATCCGGCCTGGGTGACATTCCGGG
>JAFGJA010000356.1 GCA_016929355.1 Anaerolineae bacterium
CGCCAAGACATCGAATTCCTGGCTGTACCGGGCGGACACGTTGGTCCACCCCTACTTTTCAAACGGTCTCTTAGCATTAAGCCTTTACTCGCGGTCTGCGAGAGCGACCACCCCCGGCAACTGCTTACCTTCGAGCAGTTCCAGGCTGGCCCCGCCACCCGTTGAGATGTGCGACATCTTATCGGCCAAACCCGTTTGCGCCACTGCCGCCGCCGAATCACCGCCACCGATAATGGTCGTGGCGCTGGATTCCGCCAGAATTTCAGCCACCTGGAACGTGCCTTTAGCGAAATTCGGCATTTCAAACACGCCCATCGGCCCATTCCAAACTACCGTGCGCGCGTCCTTCAATACTTCGCGGAACGCCTCGACTGCGCCAGCGCTGATGTCCAGAATACGCCAGCCCGCCGGGACACCGTCTGCCACTTTGATCACCTGGGTGTTCGCGTCGTTATCAAACGCATCGGCGATTACGACTTCGGCAGGCAGCACCAACTTATCACCGCTTTTACTCAACAAATCTTGGGCGGTATCAAGGGCATCCGGCTCAACCAGCGAGTCGGCCATTGCGATACCTTGCGCCAGGAAGAACGTATTCGCCATCCCGCCGCCGATCAGCAGTTTGTCGCATTTGTCCAGCAGCGATTCAATCACTGCGATCTTGTCAGAGACTTTCGCGCCGCCAAGAATCGCCACAAAGGGGCGCTCCGGGCTTTCGACGGCATTCGCCAGATAGTCCAGTTCCTTTTCCATCAGCAAACCGCCCACTGCCGGGAGAATTTGCGCGACGCCCTCGGTTGATGAGTGGGCGCGATGCGCGGAACCGAACGCATCATTTACATATACGTCGCCCAGTTCGGCAAGTTGCGCGGCGAGTTCGGGATCATTTTTGGTTTCGCCCTTATAAAAGCGCGTATTTTCCAGCAGCAGCACACCGCCTGCAGGCAGCGCGGCAGCAGCAGTTTTGGCCGTTTCACCGACGCAATCGTCGGCAAAGGCCACATCCACACCCAGCAGTCCGGCCAAAACCGGCACTACCGGCTTGAGCGAATAGGCGGGATTGACCTCACCCTTCGGGCGGCCCAGATGCGACATGAGCGCGATGTACTTCGGTTTCTCGTCCAGAATAGCTTTCAACGTCGGGATCGCCGCGCGCACGCGCGTATCATCGGTCACCACACCATCTTTCACCGGCACATTGAAATCCACGCGAATCAGGACGCGCTTCCCGGCCAGATCGATGTCACGGATTGTTTTCTTGTTCATAGGTTAGTGATTATCCTCCGTATAGCGGGAAGGCCCGCTTTATTGGGAATGTATACCAGCTTCGATAGCTTGCCTGTTGGCCCCACCCCCCAGACCCCTCCCCAACCTGGCTGGAGAGGGGGAGTTCGTTGCGAAACAAGTCCCTCTTTCCCCTCTTTCATCTTGGATGGAGAGGGGGATTTAGGGGATGAGGGGTGAGGCCAAACTTATGAGCAAATACAACTCGATCCAGTATAAAATCCTATTGACTAGGCTAAAAATTAGGGGCAGGGCGTTGTGCCCATGCCCCCATATACATGCAATCTAGTGCGCTAAACGGTCAGGTTTAGAGCATATCCGCCATCTTCTTGGCGAGGTCAGCAGTACGAACCGAGTAACCCCACTCGTTGTCGTACCAGGTCAACAGCTTGATCATCGTGCCATCGAAGACTTTGGTGAAGCCAGCATCGACGATGGATGAGCGCGGATCGCCCTTGTAGTCCACCGACACCAGTTCTTCTTCTTCGAAGCCGAGGATACCAGCCAGCGGACCTTCCGCCGCCGCTTTGAACGCCGTGTGCAGTTCTTCGGTGGTTGTTGCTTTTTCAACATCGATCACGCAGTCCACCAACGAAACCGTCGGGGTGGGGACACGCACCGAGATACCATCGAATTTGCCCTTCAACGCCGGAATCACCAGACCCACCGCTTTCGCCGCCCCCGTCGAGGTCGGGATCATGCTGACCGCCGCCGCGCGCGCACGACGCAAGTCGCTGTGGGGCAGGTCCAGAATACACTGGTCGTTGGTGTAGGAGTGGATGGTGGTCATATAGGCGCGGGTGATGCCAAAATTGTCATGGATCACTTTCGCCGCCGGAGCCAAACCATTAGTCGTGCAGGAAGCATTCGACACAATATTGTGCTTGGCCGGGTCGTAGATGTCATCATTGACGCCGAGCACCAACGTCGCATCAATTTCGCCCTTCGCTGGCGCGCTGACAATAACTTTCTTCGCGCCCGCATTCAGGTGCGGCTGGCACTTCTCGTTACCACGGAAAATCCCCGTGCTTTCAATCACAATATCCACACCGAGATCGCCCCAGGGCAGATCGCCAGGGTTGCGTTCGCTGAGAGCTTTCACCATCTGGCCCTTGACCTTGATGCCACCCTCGACCACTTCAATCGGAACATCAAACTTACCATAGCTCGAATCGTACTTGAGCAAATGCGCCATTGTCTTCAGATCACCCAGATCGTTGAAGGCCACAACTTCGAGTTCACCTTCGTACTTTTCCACGATGGCCTTGAAGACCTGACGACCAATACGTCCAAAACCGTTGATACCTACGCGAACAGACATGTTGTTCTCCCTTACTATGTTGCAGGATAGACATTTATCGGATAGGGCATATTCCTATCCTGGTTACTGTTGTGACGGGTTGGCATCAACTGGGTTAACGGGTTCAGTTACGCCAACGGCGTCGTTTTGAGCAGGCAAAGCGGGAGTATGGACAACTGCCTCATAAACCTTCAGCAATGCCTGGGCTAACTTAGCTGGATCGTGCCGCCAGGGGCGCTCCTCATCGGTGAGATCGGTCCATTCGATATGATAACGCTGGAGAATCTCACCATTCACCGGATCGTGGCCGGAGGCAGGCCGCACGTAATGGGTATTTTCACCCTTGTTTTTGCTTGGATAGTGGTTATTCGCCACCACTGCATCAAAGCTATTGCGTCCGATATGCTGTTCCAACGCGACAATGTGATCCGCCACCGTAAAATTATCGGTTTCACCCTGTTGGGTTGCCACATTGCAGACATACACAATATAGGCGCGGCTGACCCGGAGCGCTTCCACAATGCCATTGACCAGGAGTGTCGGTAAAAGGCTGGTGAATAAGCTCCCTGGACCAATGACCACCAGATCGGCATCCAGAATAGCTCGAATCGCGTCGGGATAGGCGCGGGCATAGTCCGGTTGCAAAAACACATGCTCGATCTGGCCGCCCGCTTCGGGAATCTGCGATTCGCCCACCACCCGGCGGCGGCGTGATTCGCCAGCGATCTGCACCTCCGCGACCAACGTCACGTTATGCAAGGTAGCGGGCAGCACCCGGCCCTCAATCGCCAGCACCCGCCCGGTTTCCGCTACCGCTTGATCCATACTACCGGTTAAAGCGGTCATGGCGCTTAAAAACAAATTGCCGAAACTGTGCCCTTCCAACCCGCCATCAGCAAAACGATACTGGAACAACTGCGCCATCAAGTCTTCGTCATTGGCGAGCGCGGCAATGTTATTACGCAGATCACCAGGCGGCAAAATACCGAGTTCGCGGCGCAGCTTGCCCGAACTGCCCCCGTCATCCGCGACAGTGACAATCGCCGTGATGTGACTGGTATAGGCTTTTAAGCCGCGCAGCACACTGGGCAGACCCGTCCCGCCACCAATCGCTACCACTTTCAAGCCACGCTGACGACGACTGCGCGCGTAGGCTAGATTCAGCCACGAATCCCGGCGCGGGCTAGCAAAAGGGGCCAGAATGGATCGGTTCAGTTCATAAAGAGCCGTAACAATGGCTCCCAGGCCAAGCAAGGCGGATAAAACAAGGCGAACCCACATCGGCAAAAAACGCAAGGTGAGTGCAGATAGAAGAGTGGGTAGGTCCGTTGTGCGGTAGATCGAGACAATCACCTGGGCAAACCCAATGGCAAGCAGCGTGATCCCCAACAACAACAACAGGAGCCAGCGCTTAATGCCCAGGCCGGGTGTGAGCCACTTGATGATGGCGTTTCGCTGCCGCATCGAGGCGTCCTACTTCCCTTCCCTTTGGCATTCAACCACCGCGCGATTTTAACGTGTTTGCCCCGGATCAACAATAGCATTGCACATTGGATTCGTTGCCAACTCTCACATTGGCATCAGGTTTTGTAGCGACACGGCAGGGTAGAGCAAGCCCTACCCCTAGCCTAAAACCATAAGCCTGTTTCCGCTAACGATCAACGCGCTAGTACTACAGCCGCAGATAGCGCAGCAGGAGCGCTTAAGCGGGCGAACGAGCTAGATGACGACGGTAATGAGCGGCTTTCGCGCG
>JAFGJA010000357.1 GCA_016929355.1 Anaerolineae bacterium
ACCATTTTTTGCGCTAAGAGATCACGGAAACGCGCCATCAGTTCGGGATGATCGTACATCCAGAAAAACGCTGTTTCGACATGCAGCACCGAGGTAATGATCGTCGCGGGTCCCCGGCTGCCGGTTCCTAGCGCGGGCATAGCATCGCCTCTGGCTTGGCGCATGGCCCATTCCTGCAAAAATGGCTCCGGGAATGTCCATTCGGTCATATCGGTGGCTTCCGCTTTATCAAGGATGCGCGCGAATTCGTCAGGATCACCGGTAGCGGGTGTCAACCAGGGTGTGCCGCCTTCGGTGTACGAGAAAAAGCAGTCAAATAGATTTTCGATGCGATGCGGTTGGTGTTCCCAGCTATCCTCATCAAAAAACGCCTGCCCGACATATTCTTGCGTGATCGCGTTCGCCTGTTTATGCAGATCGTCTCGGTAGGTTTTGTCTTCGTAATAACGCACCGTCGAATCGACGTTCAAAAATTCAAACAGCCAGTGATCATCCGGCGAAAATTTCAACGGGCAGCGCGGTTTAGCGGTGGTTGATTCCCAACACTGGTCATTTTCCGCCCAAAATGCAGCCACATCGAGATCGGCAGTCAGTTCTAAAAAATCCTGTTCAATCAAAGGCATGAGGCAATCCTATATGATTCAAAATCCGATAATACGCGGGACCAGGAGCAGCAGTGTCCCGGCGATAATCTGGCAGAAAAAACTTGCGGCTAAGCCATGTCGCCAATTGACGTAGCTATACAGAAAATTAAGCAGCACTATCGCCGTCCCAAAGACCATGCCCACGATTGGCGCGTCGCTCAGGCCGAGGTGGGGGAAAAACATCAACATGGACCACAGACTCGCCAGCAGCGCGACGATGGGAATTGGATGGACGCGCTGCATGGCCCCGCGAAAAAACAGCGCTTCGGCTACCGGCATGACAAAGACCGTCGCCTGAAAGACCCAGGTGTTCAGTGTGGGACTGTTCGGCTGCTCGGCGTTGAATAAGCGTTCAGAGGTGGTCGCCAGCGTATCCGCGCCAACCAGCATCAGCGCGCCGCCTGTGAACAACCCCAATCCAATGCCCCAGACCAGATCGCCGGGATCGGTCACTTTCAGCCGGATACCACTGCCCATCAGGAAGGCCATACCGCCCATACCGGCCATGAGCGTCCAGAGAATAACATAACGCAGATTCGCCTGGATTGGCGTCAGACCCACACTGAGCGCCATAACCATGATATAACCGAAGACCGGATCGAGGTCTTGCCGGGTGCTGCGCGTAACGGATTCGTGTGTATTCTCGTCCCAGTCATCCAGTTCATCGCGATGCACCGGAATCGCTTGCGGCGGATGCCCGATCCGCCAACGCCGGTCACGCGGCTGCATGGTCCGCCGGGGAACAGGCGCGGATTCTTCCGGCGCGCTATCGGGCGGGCGCGGTGGCTCGTGATCCGTATCCGTGCCAGTACCGGTATCCAGGTCCGGCTCGGTATCCGGTCCGAAAAACGGCGTTGTCACGACGCTAATTCCTCAGCAATCGCTTTGACCAATTGATCAACGTGTTCAGGCTGAATCCAGTAATGGGTCACAAAGCGGAAGCCGCGCTCGCCCATCGACAAGGTGAGAATATTGTGCTGTTTAAGGCGATCAGCAAGCTGCGGCGCGGTCAATTTGGCATCAGCCCGCAGCGCACAAAAAACCATATTGGTGATAGGCCGGGTCAAGTCGATTTCGATCTGCGGAATCGTCGCCAAGCCCTTGGCTAACCGGCGTGCGTTGGCGTGATCTTCGTATAAGCGCTGCGGCATGGTATCCAGCGCGACCAGACCCGCCGCCGCGATGATCCCCGCCTGCCGCATCCCGCCGCCGACCATTTTCCGCGCGCGGCGTGCTGCGGTAATAAAATCCTGCGAACCAACGACTACCGATCCCACCGGGGCGCACAAGCCTTTCGAGAGGCAAAAGGTCAGGCTGTCGGCAGCAGCCGTCAGATCGGCCACGTCGCAATCCAGCGCGGCGGCGGCGTTGAAAATCCGCGCGCCGTCCATGTGCAGAATCAGGCCATGTTCGCGCGCAATCTCGCCCACCGCATCCGTATATGCTTTCGTGATCGGGACGCCGCCCGCCGCGTTTTGCGTATTTTCGAGGGCAATGCAGCGTGTGCGGGGGAAATGCACATTATCATCCCGGATCGCGCCGCGAATATCGTCCAGGCGCAGCGTGCCATCGGCCTGCACGGGTAATGTGTGGGGATGGATGCCGCCTAACGCCGCGATCCCGCCCGCCTCATAGCGGAAAGTGTGCGCTTTATCGCCCAGGATGATTTCATCGCCGCGTCCACAGTGCGCCAGCAGCGAGACAAGATTGCCCATTGTGCCACTGGCGACGAATAAGCCCGCTTCTTTGCCAAAGCGCTCCGCCGACACTTCCTGTAGACGGTTTACAGTTGGATCGTCGTCAAAAACATCGTCTCCGACTTCAGCGTCAGCCATCGCGCGCCGCATTTCGGGCGTGGGCCAACTTACGGTATCGCTGCGAAAATCGTTCAGTTTCATGAGCTATAACACCCTATTAACACAATTCCGCCCGGCGGAGATAGAAACCTCTGACACCGGGCGGATAAAAAGTAACATAGCGCCGTTTTATACGAATACCGATAGTAGACAACTCATCATCAGGCAAGATACCAGGACGATGACGAACAGAATAATCGGGATCGTCGTGGCGGTGACAAACGCCGCCGGGAGAAAAAACAGGATTTTGGCGATGTTGGCGACCCATTCCGGTACTTCTTCGGCGTCGGCGTATTCAGTCGGCGCACCGACGTATTCGATCTCGTCTTGATCCGAGTGTGGATTGTTATCGATCATCGCTTATTCTCGCTTCGCAAACGTTAATACCGCTTCACCAGCGCGCGATAGGTAGTTGGATGGCGCGATTGCAGCGTCTGAAATTCTTCGCGCGTCTTGCGCACTTCGTCCAGGTCCACCCGTGCCACGCAATACCCTTCACGCGGTTCGCCGCTTTCGGGGTCTTTTTCCTCGGCTAATGTGGCATAGACCTTGCC
>JAFGJA010000358.1 GCA_016929355.1 Anaerolineae bacterium
CGCGCCGAGAGGACGAATTCCTGCTCCTTGAGCGAGAGCACCTGACTGCGCATCATACGCGCGGTTCCTGCCCAGCCGATCAAGCCCAACGCGAGGAAAATACTGGCTTTTTTCGCGTCAATGCCCAGCGCCGTGAAAAATGTAAGCTGGTCCTCGTCAATGATCTGCACCCACACGATCAGGAAAATCAGGCCGGGCAGGGCAAAGATGGCATCGGTGATGCGCATGATCAGGTCATCGATCCAACCCCCGTACCAGCCGGAAACCAGGCCCACCACGACACCGATTGAGATGGAAATCGACTGCGCGATCAATGCGATCTGAATTGAGATAGATGCGCCATACAGCAGGCGGCTGAAGATGTCGCGCCCGAATTCATCCGTGCCCAGGAAATACGTGGTTCCCGGTGGGGCGAGGCGATCCGCCGCGTGAATCTCGTTGGGATCATACGGCGAAATATAGGGAGCGGTTAAGGCCGCGAAGACGATCAGGAAAATGATGATCAGGCCCACGATGGCGACCTTGTTACGGAAGAAGGCGTGCGCCACCCGGCCCTGATACCAGCGCGGAACGGGCGGTGCGTCGCTGAGTTTAACCACATTGGTGCGTGTTTTTTTAGCCATGCTGCCCCCTGTTAATCATACCGGATGCGCGGGTCAACCATGGCATACGCCAGATCGGTGATCAGGTTGACGACCAGAATAATGACCGCGCCATACGTCATGATGCCCATGACCACCGGGGTATCCTGTTTGACGATGGCTTCCACTGTCGCGCGCCCCAAACCGGGCCAATTGAAGATGGTTTCGGTCAGCAGCGCGCCGCCGAGCATCCCGGAGACTTGCAACCCGATAATGGTGATGACGGGGATTAGCGCATTCCGCAAATGGTGATGCACTAAAATGGTGCGATCCTTTAACCCTTTGGCGCGGGCCGTTTGCAGATAATCCTTACCGCGCACTTCGAGCATGGAGGAGCGGGTAATGCGGGCGACAGTCGCGGAATAACTCGTGCCGAGGACCAGCGAGGGTAAGATCATGTAATAGAGATCGCCCCCATTATACCCCGCCGGGGGAAACCAGGCGACCCCCGTTTTGGATTGCGTCAACAGCAGTTGCGCCACTAAGCCCTGCCAAAAGACCGGCATCGAGAGGCCAAGCAGCGCAAAAATCATCAGGGTATGGTCGATCCACGAATATTGTTTCAGCGCCGAAATAATTCCGGCGGGGACACCGATCAATAAGGACACGAACAACCCGCCGAGCGTCAACCGTAGCGTGACCGGCACGCGATAGCTGATAATTTCATTGACGGTGCGCCGTTGGATATACGATTTACCCAGATCGAAATGGATCATCCGTCCCATGAATTCGCCGTATTGCACCAGAAAAGGCTTATTAAGTCCCAATTCTTCTTCGATGTCTGCCACCACTTCGGGGGGAAGCCGTCGATATTCCTCACCCAGAGCCGCCCGGAGGGGATCGCCCGGCATCAGGTAATTCAGCGCGAAAATCATGGTGAGGATCATCCATAAGGTGGGAACCATTTGCACGATACGGCGAACGAGATATTTGGACATAGCGTGCCACCATTATCTTGATAGAGATAAACATTAACTGAAGTCATGCACGTTGCTGAGTTATAAGTTGTAAGTTATCAGTTTTCAGTAAATCCTGATGGAGAGGCTTGCCAAGATTTTACTGGGGCCTTATGCTAGTTTTTTGACTTGCTGCCCATGTTGGCCCCCATCCCCCAAAATGAGGGAAGGGGAGTCAACCAGGCCAGTTCCCCTCCCTCCGCGCAGCGTGGGGGAGGACGGCAACCAGGGTTGCTCAGGGTGGGGGGAAAATCAGAAACTAGCCTAAGTCCCTACTGATAACTTAGAACTAAAAACTTATAACTTGCATAACTTGAGTAATAAAAGGAGGGCAAGGCACAATGGCCTCGCCCGTTACAGTCTAACCGATAGACCGGTGACTGATCGCCACCGATCCCCTATACTGCGTGATGATTAGCGGTCCAGTACGACATTGGCGAGATTCGCGGTATACGTGCCACCGCCGCCCGGCTCAAAACCGTTGACCCAGGGTTTTTGCAGCCATGAATTCTTGCTGTAAGCCGAGGGGATGAACGCCGCATCAGCCATCACCGCGTCATGCACCTGCTGGTACAGTTCTTCGCGCACCGCCGGGTCGAATTCGGCACGAGCCTGCTGCAGCAGTTCGTCCAGATCGTCGCGTTCATAGTGCCCATTGTCCGCGCCATCGAGGACCAGATAGTCGAACACGTCAGAGGGGTCGATCAGGCCAGCCGCCCAACCCGTCTGGTAGATGAAGACCTCCGGCTGTTCGATGCTGTCCCAATAGGTGCTGCCGCCTTCAACTACAAATTCAACGACTACGCCCAGCGATTCCAACGCTTGCTGCCACAACACGACCTGGGCTTCATCAGCAATCGGCTCATACAGGTAGATTTTGATCACGGGCAGACCTTCACCACCGGGGAAACCGGCCTCTTCAAGCAGCGCGGCGGCTTTGTCGAGGTCGTATTCGTAGATGGTGGCGGGCGTTGCGGCAGGCATGGCCGGGGGCAGCATCCCTAATGTGGCCGGGAAGCGCGCACCTTCGGCGAAGATGTCCCAAGCCGTGACGCGATCCAGCGTATGGGAAAACGCCTGCCGGACCAACGGATTATTGGCGACAAATTCGTTATCGAACTGGAAGCCCCAGTAACGGATGTGCAAACCGGGCACTTCGTTAAATTCATCGCCGAATTCATCAATGATCGCCTGACGCTGCCCACTGGGGAAGGCAAACAGGAAGTCCAGGTTGTCTTCGCGGTAGTCCAACAGCGCGGTATTCGCATCGCCATAGTTGGTATACAGGATACCTTCGTTCTTGGGCAGTTCAGGATTCCAGTAGTCCGGGTTCTTTGCCAACACGATGCGGTTTTCCGGCAGCCATTCGACAAACTGGTAAGGGCCGGTCCCCACCGGGGTATTAAAGGCCGCTTCGCCCAATTGGTCAAAGAGTTCAGACGGCACGACGCCCACCGTTCCGTTGATCAGGAACAGGCGGTCCGGGGTTTCCAGTGTAATCTGGAAGGTTTTGTCATCCACAATGACCAGACCGGGCACATCGTCGGTTTCACCCGCCGTGAATTCCTTCGCGCCAAGAATGGCGGCCAAATCCGGTGCTCTGGTGGAAATTTCCTCATCGCCGCTCATGGCCCGCAGATAGCTCCAACGGATGTCTTCCGCCGTCACCGCGCGACCTTCTTCGCCGTAATCCAGCCCGGCCACATCATGGAACATCACGCCTTCACGCAGATGGAACGTATAGACCTGATGGCCTTCTTCATTTTCGCTGATGTCCCACGACTCAGCCAATGCCGGTTCAATTTCACCCGTGAACTGGTTATACGAGGCGAGGCCCTCGAAGATGTTCCGGATGATCGTGCCGGTGGCAATGGTGGTCTGCGTAAACCAGTCGAGGTGTTCCGGCTCAACCGTGATGGGATACCGGATATACCCGGCGTACTCGTCTTGGGCCATCACGTTGGCAGACAGTGGCGCTGCCATGATGACCACAAGCAGGATCGTGACTAACACTCTTTTTGACATAAGTTCCTCCAAAGGTAAACTAAAGTAAATTAGGGAACAGTATAAGCATTATAGCCTTGAGATTGCCTGTTGACAAAACAAATGAGTCGGGATGTTTTTTTTGCACCATGATCGGTGGCGCTGCTGACTCCTGTCGGGCCATTAATCCGCCGCGCCGAATTCATCCAGGGCCGGTTTATCACACAGGTCACATTCGCCCGCGCGCGTGATCGCTACTTTGACTAAGATCGGTCCAATGAGTTGTACGACAAAAGTCGTGGCGGTGATCACATTGACGATGAGTTTGGCAAGGTCTTCCCCCTTCGGACCAAGATCGGTAAAGCGATTGCTGCTTGCCAGCGCCAACCCAATCGCCACGCCTGCCTGCGACAACAGCGCCAGACCGAGATTATCGCGCACCTTCGCATCGCAGCCCGCCAGCCAACCGCCAACCCACGCCCCGCTATATTTGCCCACCATTCGCAGCACGATATAGGCCAGCCCCAACAGGCCCATTGAGGGCAGCATGTCGAGATTCAAGCCTGCGCCGACCAGCGCAAAAAACAACACGTAGATCACCGGCCCGGCTTGCTCAATCGTGAAGCGCACAAACCGCCCGTTATGTGGCGTGCGGTTGATCACCACCACGCCCATCGTCATCGTGGTCAGGATCAGTGAAAGTTCAATGCTGCGCGATAAACCGGTGGCGATGAAGATCAGCGCAATCGACACGGCCATCGCGTCATGCTGGCGGCGTTCGGGATCATGATGCTGGCCGATATGGTCCATAACGTAGGTCAGGAAGAAGCCGAATAGTGTGCCCACCACCAGCGCGCCGCCGATCTCGAACAAGGGCAGTTCGAGCATTTCCAGCAGCGAAATATGCCCGTCGCCGGTCAGGACATCCAATAAGCCAATATCCCCGCCGTTTTCGAGGAGCGGTTCGGCCATCGCCGCCGTGATGCTGTACACCAGCAGCGTCAGCGCATCATCAATCCCGATCACAGCGAGCAGAGTCGTGGTCATCGGCCCTTCTGCGCCATACTCGGTCAAAACGTCAACCGTCGCGGCGGGGGCGGTTGCCATGCCGATAGAGCCGAAAATCATCGCGGCGGCGATATCGTTGGTGATCAGGTAAACGCCGGTGAAAATCATGGCGAACGCGCCGAAAGCCTGGGAGAGCACAATCGTCATAATGCTGCGCCCCAGCTTGCGCAGTTCGCTAAATACCAGATGCTCGCCCATCTCAAACCCGATCAGGCCGAGCGCGAGTTCGGTCACAAAGACGAGATTATCCGTGAGATCGTGCGGGACGAGGTGGAGGAATGACGGGCCGAGCAGCGTGCCCGCCACGATAAAGCCGACGACTTGCGGGATTCCCAGGCGGCGAAAGAGTTGCCCCGCAAAAAAGGCGAACATGATAATAATACCGACGATGGCTAAAATATCGAGTTCGGCAGGGATCAGATGAATCATATACGGGGTCCTTTCGGGGCAATGCCAGGTTGGGGCATCGCGTATTGCCCGGATAAAGGGCCTGTTCAATAAAGAATTGGGCAACATTGTATTGTGTTTCCCGGCAAACTACTATAAATTCCTTCTAAGAAAAGAATGTACGGGGCACTTGATTTCCCCTCATGACGGTTGACGGATTGCGTGGGCTATGCTACACTGCGTAGCAGATTCACCATTGTTGTTTTTAGGAAAGGAAAAGGGCCATAAGCGCAGGAGATTTCCGGATCAACGAACAAATCCGTGTACGCGAAGTCCGTTTGATCACCGACGAGAACGAAAACATCGGTGTGGTGCCGATTGCGAAGGCGTTGCAAATCGCCGCCGAACGTGATCTGGACCTGGTGGAAGTTGCGCCCAACGCTACCCCGCCAGTGTGCAAGGTGATGGACTTTGGCAAGTTCTTGTATGAACGCGCCAAAAAAGAACGGGAAGCGCGGAAACAACAAAAGACAATTGAAGTCAAGGAGATCCGGTTACGGCCAAAGACTGACGATCATCACCTCCAATTTAAAGTGCGCGATGCGCGCCGGTGGTTGGAAGACGGGATGAAAGTGAAAGTGCGCGTCCGCTTTCGGGGGCGCGAGATCACCTATCCTGAAATTGCGCGCGATATGCTCAAGCAGGTTGCTACCGATTTAGAGGACATTGCCGTTGTTGAGCAGCATCCCAATATGGAAGGTCGCACGATGCTGATGATTCTGGCCCCTTCGCAGGAGAAAAAGAAATAGGCCCTGTCTAAATTAAGATAGCAAATCATGTTCAGGTTATTGTTTACCTACGCCGCACACTTGCGCATCTATTCTGGCGTGCGTTTATTATGTGCGGTGCTAGTTTGTCTATAGGGAGTAGGCTCGTGCCGAAGCAGAAAAAGCAAAAGAAATACAAGCTGAAGACCTACAAGGCGGCAGCCAAACGCTTCAAAGTCACCGGGTCCGGTAAAGTGTTGCGCACCAAAGGCGGCAAAAGCCACCTGCGCCGCCGGAAGTCCGCGCGGACCAAGCAAAAGCTGGCGTCGATGTTGGAAGTGACCAACACCAAGGAAGCCAAGCGCGTTAAGCGGCTGGCCCCGTATCTCGGTAAGTATAAGCAAAATCCACCCGCATAACTGGCGGCAACGGGGTTGTGCCTGGGGCACGCGCCCGGCCAGTTGATCCGGCATTTATAAGGAGCACTATAACGCATGACTCGTGTAAAAAGCGGTTTCACCAGACGCCGTCGCCATAAGAAAATACTGAAGATGACTAAGGGCCAGTGGGGAACAAAACACCGGCTCTATCGTCGCGCCAATGAAGCGATGATGAAAAGCCAGTGGTACGCCTACCGGGATCGTCGCCAGCGCCGCCGCGATTTGCGCCGCCTGTGGATTACCCGCATCAACGCTGCCGCGCGCATCAATGGGATGTCTTACAGCAAGTTGATTCACGGCTTGAAACAGGCCAATGTCGAACTGGATCGCAAAATCCTGGCCGATCTCGCCGTGCGGGATGCCGCTACCTTTGCGGCGATTGTGGCGATGACGCAATCGGCATAAGCTGTCACCTCACTCACTCTTGCTGATCACTAAGAACCGGCGCCTTAATGGGCCGGTTTTTGTGTTGAAGCGCTATAATAGGCAATGTTTATAGAGCGCAAGGATCAGCAATGACTGCTTATTCCGATCATGACATGGAGCAAGACACTGGCGAGCCTGATCGTTTGGCTCTGGTCAAACGCGCGCTGCGTGCTGTTTGGCAGGGAATTAGGGCGGTGCGCCGCCCAACGCCCGGCGAACCCAGCGCGCGCCGCCATGCCAACCGCATCGAGATCGAAGTGCATCACCCCATGCCCCGTCCGGCTGTCTCGCCGCCGGTGGATCAGGCTGTGGTAGAGGATACGGATCAGGGTGAGAAACAAGTACCGCCGCCCATGTCCAGACGCCTGCCGAATCCCAAAATGGTCTACAAAGGGGAGCGCCGGTCCCGGCGGCCCAGCCAGCCTCGCCGCACCAGACAGGAAAACGATGCCGATGATGATTACCAGTCCGCAGAATGACCGCGTGAAGTTGGTCCGGCAGTTGCAGCGTCAAGCCAAAGTGCGCCGCAAACAGCGCCAATGGGTGTTGGAAGGCGTGCGCTTGATCGCGGACGCGATCACGAACGGCGCGCGGCCCGATTTTGTGTTGTATACGGCGGAGTCTGCGCCGGATACCCTGATCGCGCAGTGGACCGACGCCGGTATCCTCTGCCTGGAAGTGACGCCCGATCTCATGCGCGAGATGGCGGATACTGAAACGCCGCAAGGGATGATCGGCGTGTTTCCCTGGCCTGATCTGCCGATCCCCGATGCGCCCGATCTGATCGTGGTGGCGGATGGCTGGCGCGATCCCGGCAACCTGGGCACGCTGATCCGCACGGCTGCCGCCGCCGGGGTTGATCTGGTCGCGCTGCCGAGCGGCACAGTCGATTTCACCAATCCGAAAGTGGTGCGCGCCGGGATGGGGGCACATTTTCGCGTGCCGGTTCATGCGCTCGCCTGGCCGGACCTGATCGCGCGCTATCCTGATCACGCGATCTACCTGGCGGAGATGGGTGGCGCGGTGGTGTACGATGCGGTGGACTGGACACAGCCCGCGATCCTGGCGATTGGCGGCGAGGCGTTCGGGGCAGGGGATGCGCTCCGCGATTTGCTGCACACGACGATCCGCATCCCGATGGTGGCGGGCGCGGAGTCGCTCAATGCGGGAGTCGCGGCGAGTATCGTGATCTATGCGGCGCGGCGGCATACGCTGGCTTAGGCTGAATGCACAAAATTTTACGCGCGCTCCGTATAACGGCATGAAAACGTTGGTCAATCCATGCGATCACGGGAGGAATTATTGATTACTATGGCGCATGTACATTCACACATAACTCGTCATGAACTTGAAGATACGTTCGTCGCCAGTATGCGCTTGCGCGGTCAGGTTGAGGATATAGCGCCGCGTTTGGCACAGATTCGCGCCGCCGCCGGTGCGCGCGCTGCCGGGCCGGGGATCGTGATTTACCATGATCATAACCCGGATATAGGTCACGATCTTGAGGTCTGCGTTCCCGTCAGCGAGGCGGTTGCGGCGGCGGGCATCACCTGTCATGTTTTGCCGGGCGGTCCCTGGCTGGGGATCACGCACATTGGCCCGTATCAGGACACGCTGGCGACATGGCGCGTGTTGGGCGCGCATATCCGCGAGTATTGCATTGGCATCGCCGAGGACCCCATGCGCGAAGTGTACGTTGAAGGGCCGGAAACTCATGGCGATGATACGAGCCGGTATGTCACCGAATTGATGATTCCTTTGCTGATGCCGCGCTGGATCGCGTATATGGCCGAGGGCTTGGAGCAGTTGGCCGGGGCAGAAGCCCGTGACGCGGTGTTGACGGGCGACATGATTGACATTGAGACTGATCCGGCGCGCAAGGTGGCGTGGGCGCAGGGGTTGATGCAGCGTCTCGATACAACGGTGACGGATGAGACGATCAAATGCCGCATTATGAACGGCTGCGCGCACCGTTTCCCCCAGGAACGGATCGATTTTTTGCGCGAAAAGTTCCATGAACTCGGCGGTGTGGATGCGCTGCTGCGCTTTATGGGTGAGGATAAGTCGATGGGGGGCCGGTCCTATTACGCTGCGCCCCGGCGCGAGGGGATGACGGTGATCGAAACCAAAGACCCGGCGCGCCCGGAAGCCTACGCCGCCGCCACCGATCCGCGCGAAAAACGGGCAGCGGCCTGTTTCTGCCCGATTGTGCGGCAGGCGATTCTGACGGATGCCGCGTTATCGGATACGTGGTGTCATTGTGGGGCGGGCTGGTTTACCCAATTGTGGGGCGGCATTTTCGGACAGCCGGTGCAGGTCGAGGTGTTGGAAACGGTGCGGGATGGCGGGGAGCGCTGTATGTTCCGCGTGCATATTCCCGATGGTGTCGCGGTGGAAAACCCATCTAATGGAAAAATCAAGTAGATTTCTTCATTAGTGAGTCGCATCCTCAAGAACGCTGGCTATAATGATATTGTTTGTAATTGATCATTGGTCAGGAGAAAAAATGAGTGATGTGATTAGTGTTGTTGTGTCAGTTCTAGCTCTTTTCGTCTCTGTAATTACCGCTTGGCTAACCTTATTGCGCAAAGGTACAGTTCGCATGACACAGCCAACGGTTGTGTATTTCGGTCCTGATGCCGGAGGCAAGGGAAACCCAAAAGTCTTCTTTCGTTCACTTCTTTACAGCACATCCAAACGTGGACAGGTTGTTGAGAGCATTTTTGTTAAACTTAAACGCGGAGAAACATCTCAAACTTTCAATATCTGGGTGTATGGCGAACATTCCCTATCTCGTGGAAGTGGTGTTTATGTTGGTCCTGAAGGATTGGTGTGTAATCATCACTTTTTGCTTCCAGAAGATGGAACACAATTTCAGTTCCTTCCAGGTACTTATTTGATGGAGATTTATGTGTCTCTTGTTGGTCATAAAGGAACGTTGCTCTTGGAGACATTAGAGCTTGTATTAGCTGAACAACATGCAACAATATTGAAAGATAATGATGCTGGAATATATTTTGATTGGGGCCCCGATGCAAAAAAATATCATGCTCATTCCAGGGAAGATTCGTAATATTTAGGACCGCGAAGGCATGAAAAGGAACTAGTGGGTCACTTGGTTCGAATATCGCCATTCTCAATTAGGATTTCTCGGTTTACAAGGGGGAAATCCGATAAATCAAATGGCTATGAGCGTGACAAATGACCCACTAGTACTCAGTCATCTTGAATATGATGCATAGACCAAACATGTATTGTTTGCTGCGCCGGTTGACCCCCACCCCGCCTTCCCCATGCATGGGAGAGGAGTCAGCCTTCAGGCTGGCGGAGGGGGTTTAGATAGCGCTGTAAGTATTCATCAACATCAGATTGACTGAGCACTAGGGCCGTTCACGGTTCTTGAGTTGAGTAGCCTGGGGCTTGAGGTCTTGAGGCCCAGGCGATAATATTCACTCCACCGTGCCCGCGATCATGGCATCGTCCATCTGCTCCAGCGCCATCTGATCATCCGATCCGCCAAGCGCCACGACTTCGATCCCCGTCGCCTCCTCGATCTCGCTCATCAGGTCGAGCATGGCGGCAACCTGGAACCGGCTTGCGCTGCCCGCCGGACTGCCCAAGACGATCAGGCTGACGTGTTCTTCGCGCGAGACTTCGACCAGTTCTTCGCGCAAACGCCCCGCCCGCACGATCACCCGCGCGCGAACCCCCGCTTGCCGCGCCTGTTCCTGCGCTGTCGTGCGTAGAAATTCCAGCATGTGTTCGATCTGCGCTTCCTCGTTGATCACAATGGGGGTGGCGACGCGCTGCAATACGCGCTGATCAAACACGTAGAGAAACAGTAATTCGGCGTCGCGTTCCTGCGCCAACTGGATCGCGTGTTCATGCGTCGGTTGGCTGGCCTGACCGCCGCGCGTGGCGCACAGAATCCGGTTCGTAGCGGGCGCAAGGTGTACGATCTGCGCCAGCCGCCAGCGCCACAGGCCCACTATGATTACCGCGACTCCCACCAGTGCCGCCATGACGATCACCCAATCTTGCGTGGTCCCGCCTGTTGCTTTGACCACTTCATACGCGATGAAACCGAGATAGGTGGCTGCGAGATAGCTCCCCACCACGCGATTGATCGAACGCGCGCGGCCCAACCATTCAAAATCAAGCAGCAGAATCGCCACCAGCGAGAGATTGATCACGTCCATAAAGGTGAAACTCGCCACCGCCGTTTCCTCAATGGGCAGAGGCGTGATCAGCGCAGGCAGACCTAAGCCAAACAGCAGATTGAACAGGTTGCTGCCGAACGCCATCCCGATCACCAGATCGGCCTGACGCCGCCGCGCCGCCTGGATTGCGGAGGCGATCTCTGGCAGGGATGTGCCCGGCCCGATGATCACGAGGCCGATCACGAATTCCGGCACTGCGAGCGCTTCGGCAACGGCAGCCGTGTTGAAGATCAGCAGCCGGGAGGCGAGGATCAGCACAAACAGCCCGCCAAACAGCGCGATCAAGGCTTGCCGCCGCGTCATCTGGTGCGCGCCGGGATGGGCAATCGCTTCGATTTCGCTCACTTCGACCAGTAATACGCTGCCCTTTTGCTTGTGGGTCGCGTACTGCACGATCAGTCCGATGGCGATGAAAAACATGATTAGCATGATCGCCGCTTCGGGGCGGCTGATCAGGTCGTCATGCACAAAGGCGGTGAGCAAGCCCGTCGCCGCCAGATAAAGCGGAATATCGCGCTCGAACGCATCGCGCGGCACGAGGATCACCCCGGCGATCAGCGCCGGTAGGCCCAACCCGATGCCAAAATTGATCAGATTCGAGCCGAGAATATTCCCGACAACGGCAGTCGTATCGCCATCACCAAGCACAATTGCCATATTCACGGCGAGTTCGGCGGCGGACGTGCCGACGGCGACCACTGTCGCCCCGATGACGAGCGGACTCACGTTGAATTCATGCGCGATTTCTACCGCGCCATCGATCAGGTAGTGGGAGGAACGGATGACGAAAAAGAGCGCGATAATGACAAATACCAGATTCACGGACAGGGGGAGATCAAGAAACCAGGCTTCCACGTTGATACCTTCGCTTTGGGGATTGTACCGGATAGTCTGATTCCATTATACCGTGTGGCAAGGTGCGGGTCAGGCGATGTCAGGTGGATGTCAGCAAAGTAGATCGGCGCTGGTAGGGGAATAGGTGGGGATAAATATACTGTAGGGGCGAGGCGTCGCCTCGCCCTGGGCGACCCACCGGGTCGCCCCTACAAATAAGCGTATTGACGCGCCCCTACAGGCTATGTTCCGGGGAAAACTCAAATCACGAAACTCTGGTGCATATCCGGTATATCTACCGCTTCGTAATCCGCCTCAAGCTTGAGCGCGTCCGCGAGCGACTGTGCGCCTTCCATTTCGCCGTGGACCAAAAACGTGCGGCGGGGCCGCTTGGTGATCGCCTTCGCCCAATTGAGCAGTTCGTTTTTGTCCGCGTGGCCGGAGAAGCCGTTCAGCACTTCGACGCGCGCCCCGACGTTGTATTCCTCGCCAAAGATGCGTACCGGGGAGATGCCCTCCACTAACCGGCGTCCGAGCGTATCCGGCGCTTGCCAGCCCACGATCAGGATCGTGTTGCGCGAGTCTTCGATCCGGTTACGCAGGTGGTGCAAAATGCGCCCGGTTTCGGCCATGCCGCTCGCGCTGATGACGATGAACGGTTCGCGCATAAAGTTCAGTTCCTTGCTTTGCTCCACCGAGCGGGTATAGCGTAGTTTGTCAAAGCCAAACGGATCGCCCTGTTCGAGCATGAATTCGATTGTTTCGGTGTCATAGGCTTCGGGATGCAAGCGGAAAACGGAGGTGGCGTTGATGGCGAGCGGGCTATCGACAAAGACCGGAATTTCGGGAATATCGCGCCGGGACATCAACTGGTTGAGCGTGAAGACTAACTGCTGTGTGCGGCCTACCGCAAACGAGGGGATAATCACCGCGCCGCCGCGCTTGAACGTGCCTTTGATGATCTGCTCCAGCTTCTTTTCCGCTTCAAAATACGGCTCATGCAGCCGGTTACCGTAAGTGCTCTCCATAATCAGCACATCGGCATGATCCACGAATTCGGGATCGCGGATGATCGGAATCCCGATGCGGCCCAGATCGCCGGAAAAGACCACGCGGAACTCGCGCCCGGCGTCCCGATCTTCAATATCCAGCACCGTGATCGCGCTGCCGAGCATGTGGCCCGCATCCAAAAAGGTAACGTGGATGCCCGGCAAAATTTCGCGTTGGCGGTGGTAGCCGATGGCGTTGAAATAGTCCAGGCAGTTAATGGCATCTTCGGTTGTATAGATCGGCTCAATCGGCGGCTGATCTTTGCGAGCGCGCTTTTTATTGACGAACTGCGCGTCTTTTTCCTGGATATGCGCGCTGTCGAGCAGCATCGTGGAGCAGAGATCGCGCGTGGCAAACGTGCAGACAATATCGCCCGCAAAGCCACTTTTAACCAGATTCGGGATATTGCCACTGTGATCGATATGGGCGTGGCTGAGGACCATGGCGTCTACGCCGGCGGCGTCAAACGGCAGATTCCGGTTGCGCTCAAACGCATCCTTGCGCGATCCCTGGTACAGACCGCAGTCGAGTAATAATCGCTGGCCGTTAACTTCGATCAAGTGCTGCGATCCGGTAACGGTGCGGGCGGCTCCGTGAAAGGTAATTTTCATGACGAACTCCCTCGCTTAATTAATCGGTGCTGAAATCGGCGTTCATTTTGCGCATCACCCACTTGACTTTATCGGCGTGTGGGGGGCGGTACATGGCAAATTTATCCAGCAGCGCGCCTGGATCATTATCCACCACAATCATATCACGGTGCGCCTGCTGCATAAACTCCTCAACGACCATGTGATCAATCATCGTTAACAGGGGTTCAAAAAAATGGGCTACATTGAGCAAGCCGCACGGCTTCAGGTGAAAGCCCAACTGTGCCCAGGTGAGCGCCTCGAAAAATTCGTCAAGCGTACCCAGACCGCCCGGCAGCGTGATAAAGCCATCGACCAAATCCGCGATCATTGCTTTGCGTTCGTGCATCGAGTCCACCACGCGCAGATCGGAGACTTCGGCAAAGCCGAGTTCTTTATCAAACAAACTCTGCGGAATGATGCCGATCACTTCGCCGCCCGCTCCTAACGCGGCTTCCGCGACTGCGCCCATCATGCCGACTTTGCCGCCGCCGTACACCACCGCAATCCCACGTTCCGCTAAGGTGCGTCCGAGTATTGCGGCGGCTTTGATGTAATCAGGCCGCACGCCGGGACTCGCCCCGCAATAGATGCCAACACGTTTCATTTTTTTCACCGTTTCCTAAACCGTACCTCACCCCCCGGCCCCCTCTCCATTTTGGGAGAGGGGCAGTCAGGTGGCGTGGATTCCCCTCTCTACTACATAAGAGAGACTAAATATTGGCTTGCTACGCCTGGTTATCAATACTCAGTAAACCCTGACAGAAATGCTCGACAAGGTTTTACTGATAACTTATGGAGAAACGAAAACGACATCAGATGATCGTGTAGGGGAGCACCAATGTGTGCTCCCGTTTTTTTTCGGGCCGACACACTGGTCGGCCCCTACATGATCTGGGTTTGAAATCGTTTCTCCATTAGAACTAAAAACTTACAACTGATTTACTTCCCATTCGCTTTTGCCAACACAGCGATCAATTCTGCGCCATATTCCGCACGCCGCCAGGGACCCAGCCCCGGAATTGTTTCCAGTTCGGTTTCGCTGGTGGGGTGACGCCGCGCTAACGCCCACAACGTATCCCGTGAGACGATCACATCCGATTCAACACCACGTTCGGCGGCGCGCTCTTTGCGCCATTCGTGCAGCGCATCATAGCGCTGTTGGATGTCCTGCGCGGGGATGTTGTGGGACCGGCGAGGCGGCTGGGGTGGTTCGGCCCGGCGACCGCGCGCCACCGCTTCCAGAATGTGATTCCCCTCGCGCTGCACCAACCGGGAGTTTAAGCCCTTCACATCGTACAAATCTTCGACCCGGCGCGGGGCCAATTCTGCGATCCTGACCAGCGCCTTATCACCGAAGATTTTGAAGGGCGGCCAATCGCGCTGTTTGGCGATCTCGTCCCGCAGCAGGTAGAGTTCGCGCACAATGCCCATCTGACTGCGGCGCAGATTGCGCGCGGCATTGATGCGCCAATAGCCTTCGGGATCGAAGTTGTGCGAGGTCGGCGGCAGGTCGGGTAGTTCGGCAAAGATTTCGCGCGCTTCTGCCAAACGCCCCCGGCGGTCCAGTTCATCACACAAAATGTCGCGCAGCGCCGGGAGATAGTGCGTGTCCATCTGCGCGTACAGGAGTTGATCGGCGGGTAAGGGGCGCTTGGACCAGTCCGCGCGCTGGTGTTTTTTATCCGCTTTGACGTTGAATTGTTCTTCCAGAATATTGCCCAATCCCGTGCGCGGCCAGCCACAAATCCGCGCGGAGAGCATCGTATCGAAAATGTTGCTGAAGGTGTACGCAAAATCGCGCTTGAGCGTGATAATGTCATACTCGGCGGCGTGGAAAATAATCTCAATCTGGGGATCAGCCAGCAGATCGCCCAACGGACTCATGTCATCCAGCGCCAACGGATCAACGATAAAATCTGTGACCTGACCATCTTCGCGCGCAGAGAGTTGGACCAGGCAGACCTGTTCATAATAGGCATACAGGCTGTTGGATTCGGTATCTACAGCCAGCACCGGCTGATTGCGCAGCCGGTCCACGAGTTTACGGAGTTCGGACGTGCGCCGGATATAACGGGCGCGTTTCATGTTCAAGTTCACAACCAACCTCGATGACGGAAATACACTAACATGGATAGGGCAATGGCAAACATCAGACCGATCACCAACGGGAACGCAACCGGATCGCCCATGAACGGTAAGGTGACATTCATGCCGTAAATGCCACTGATCAGTGTCAGGGGCAGCATGATCACCGAAATGACCGTCAAAATTTGCATGACTTCATTCAAGCGGTAGCTGACCAGCGCGTTCGCCATATCCGACAGACCATTGATCAACTCGAAGTGATCGTCAACGATTTCGCGCGCTTTGAGCAGGTGGTCGAGGATGTCGCCAAAATACACGTCAAGTTCTTCGCGGATAAAGGGCCGGTCCACTTTTTCCAGGTTCTCGATGATCCCCACTTGAGGCCGGATGATCCGGCGCAGCGCGATAATATCCCGCCGGATGAAGGAGAGGTCTTGAATCACGCGGCGCGAATCGGCGGCGAAAACTTCTTCTTCCAGCGTGCGGATATTGCCATCCACCTTGTAGAGCATGGGCAGGATATAGTCTACCAGCCGGTCAATGACCGTGTAGAAAATCTTGGAAGCGCCCCGGCCCATCACGGCTTCGCGCGTTTCAGGATTGGTTGCACACTGCTCAAACAGCGTTGTGAGCGGTTTCAGCACGCCATCGCTCACCGTGACGAGATAGGTGCTGCCCACAAACATATCGACTTCGGCGGCGCGGCTGACGCGCTGTACCTTGTCCCAGAGCGGAAACTGCATCACGACGAACAGGTAATCGTCATACTCGTCAATCTTGGGGCGCTCGATCCGGCTCTGGAGGTCTTCCAGGTCCAGGGGGTGGAAATGGGGATAGTTCTCGCGCAGAAAGTCCACATCCTGCGGAGTTACCCCCTCGATATTCACCCACGTCACGCGGCCATGTTGAGAGGCCATTTGAAAAGGTCAAGGATCATCTGATAAACGCGCCAAACGCCGAAGCATGAGATGAACACTGGCC
>JAFGJA010000359.1 GCA_016929355.1 Anaerolineae bacterium
AACTGACCGGCGATGCGCTGGCGTATGCTGAATTCGACCCGATGCGCGCGCTGGCGATTTTGGATGACATCAGCCGCGCTATCGGTTCCAACCTCGATTTAAACGCGACCCTTGATGCAATTCTCACCAGTATCGGCCAATCGATTCAATTCACGTCGGCAGAAGTGACGCTCTGGCATCCCGAATCAGAAACGCTGCGCCCCATCCGCCAGAATGTGCGCCGGACCAACGATAGTACCCAGACCATGACGGAGGAACAACCCGAAGCCGTTTACCGGATGGGCGAAGGTTACAGTGGGTATATCGCCATGTACCGTCAGCCCTGGCTGGATAATAACGTGTCCGGGCGCAGCACAATTTCGCCCAAGACGACCCACAGCGATTTTCAGAGTTTTGTCGGTGTGCCGTTGATCGTTGGCGATCAGTTTGTCGGCACGCTGGAATTAACGCACAAAGATCGCAATGCCTTTACCCAGCAGGATTTGGCGCTGCTGCGCTCGCTGGATGATCAGATCGCGTCGGCGATTCAGGCGGCGCGGTTGTATAACGAGCAAACCTCCCGCGTCGCGGAACTGGATGGCTTGCAGCAGATCGCGCAGGCGATGGGCCAATTGGATACCCCGGCCCAACTCTACGGCCAACTGAGCGAGCGCATCGCGCATTTGCTGAATGTCAGTATTTGCGGGGTGCTGCTGTATGATGACGATACCGGTACGTTCCGCAGCCAGCCGCCTTTTTATGGTATTCCCGATACCCTGATCCAGCATTACCGCCTGACGCTGATCCAGGGGTCTGAACTGTACACGATCTGGCACAACAGCCCCTACTGGTACAACAATGCTCCCTCCGACGAATTGATCCAGGCGATGGGGTTTAGCGGGTTCAGCGCGGCCCTGACTATTCATGCGATGGCGTTGGTCCCCATGACGGTAGGGACGCGGCGCATCGGGCTTTTGCTGGTGGCGAACCGGCGGGATGAGCACGACTTCAACGACGGGCACATGCATCTGCTGATGTCGTTTGCGCGGCAGGCGGCGGTTGTGGCGGAAAATGAGCGCCTGTACCACGAGGAACAGCGCCGGAACCGTGAATTGGGCGGCTTGCAGCAGATCGCGCAAACCATGGGCGTGCTGCGCAGCACCGAAGAATTGATCGGCCAGATCACCGAACGCATCGCCACGTTGATGGAAGTGGAGATGTGCGGCGTGCTGCTCTATGATCCAAAAACGCGGGTTTTGGTCAGCCAGAAGCCATTTTTCGGAATGGATGACCCGGACCAGATCGATTTTTACCAACTGCCATCACCGCCCGACAGCCCGGTATCGAAGCTGTGGCGGGATCGAGATACCTGGTTTAGCAATAATTTACGGTACGATCCGTTGGCGCGGGACAGCGATCTTGATACGCTCGCCTCACAGCTTGGTATCCGGCAAACGGCGCTGGCGACCTTGTTTGTTGGCTCTCACCAGTTGGGGGTCCTCCAGGTTGCCAACCGGCAGGATGGGTTTGAATTCACGGAAGATGACGCGCGCGTGCTCTCCATTTTTGCGGGCCAGGCCGCGATTCTGATCGACAATGGGCGTTTATACCACGAAATGCAGCAGCGCACGCATGAGGCGGAAGGGCTGCGCGTCGTCACGGAGATCGCATCCCAGGCGATTCCCAATGACGAAACGGTGGAAAAGGTGCTGATCGCCATTGCGAATTTGCTGCAAACGCGCGTCGTATCGCTGGCGCTGGTCGAGGAGAATTCCGGCGATCTGCTGCTGAAACCGGAATATGTCTGGGGCGTCGTGCTGCCCAAAGAACACCGGATTGATACCTATTCGCCCGGTTTTGCCGAAAGTGTGCTGGTATCGCGGCGGCCCTTTGTTAGTCCCGATCTGCGCACCGATAACCGGGTGCTGGCTGTTTACAAACCCCTGATTCAGCAGCTTGGGCTGCGGGACGTGATCCAGGTTCCCCTGGTGATCCATGATCGCAGCATTGGCGAATTGACGGTGGCGAACCGGTTGGATACCGATGAACCCTTTAGCGATTCGGATGTCCAACTGCTGCAAGCGATGGCAACGCAACTGGCGGCGATGGTGGACCGGATGCGCCTCTATGCCGCCACCGATCAAGACTTGCGCGCCCGGATTCAAGAGATGGATGCCTTGAGCCGGGTGAGCCATGAACTGAGCCAGACCCTCGAACTGGATCGCATTCTGGACGTGATCCGGCAGGAGTCTTTGCGATCAACGGATGCGAGCGCGGCAAGTATTGTGCTTTTGCTGCCGCGTAAAGACTGGACTGCCGACGATGAACCGGTGATTGAACGCCGTTTCGGGGAAAGTCGGGCGCTGCGTGAACTCGCGCCGGTTGAAAAGGCGGCGGTGCTGCGCAATGATGTGATCGCCATTGATGACTATAACGAGAGCGAATTTGAAGCGATTCCCGCCAAGACCCGCTCGGCGCTGGTTGTCCCGATCAATTACGGTGATGAAGTGATCGGGCTGATCCACATGTTCAGCGCGAATCCAGGTGTGTTTGGGCAAAACGTGATTGACTTTGGGCTGGCGCTGACCGATCAGGCGACGGTGGCGATTGCGAATGCACAGCGTTACCAGGACCAGTTGAAAGTTAATGAACGGCTGCGGATTCGGGCCGAGCGCATGGGCCGTATTTTCGAACTGGGCGAGATGTTCCGGCAGGGGGCGAGTTTGCCCGAAATGCTGGAAGAGGTCGCGCACAGTATTCAGGAAACAATCGGTTTTAACGTCGTGCTGATCTCATTGGTTGATGAACGCGAGAACGTGTTGCAGCGCACGGCGCAAGCAGGGCTGCCGTTGGCCGTGTTCGAAGAAATGCAAAAGACGACGCCGCCGCTCACCCAGGCGCGCGGTTTGATGCAGCCTGCGTTCAAGATCAGCAACAGTTATTTCTTACCCGCCGAAGGTGCTGAAGAAGTCCGTGATGGTCTGCCCGTGCATAAGGTCTTGCAAGAACCGATGGGCGAAGGGCCGCGCGCCTGGAATCCTGAAGACCTCTTGCTCGTGCCGTTATATGGATCGGGCGAGCGCCTGATCGGGTTGATCAGTGTGGATGAGCCGCGTTCGGCGCAACGGCCAGACGTGAATACGATTGAAGCGCTCGAAATTTTCGGCAATCAGGCGGCGTTTAGCGTCGAAAACTACCGTCTCATCCAGCGTATCCGCGAAGAAGCCGAAGCCACCCGCCGCGAGCGTGACCGCCTGGCGCAGTTGCACCTCGTCGCCAGCGAAATCCAGAGCGCGCCGGATGTGCCCTCGCGGTTGCAAGTGGTCGCAAACGGGATTCACGATGCGGGCTGGAATCATGTGGTGATCACGCTGCACGATGAACACCTCGAACCTACCGCTTTGATCCAATCCGGCTACGATTCCGAAACGGCGATGCGTCTCTCGGATGAAGTGCTGTCGGGGGCGGTCTGGCGCAAGTGGATCAACGATCTGGACTTCCACGCGCTGAAATTGGGGGCGGGCTACTACCTGCGCTATACCAAACCCTGGGTGCGTAAAAACGTGCTCAAGGGCAAGGAACTTTTGCCCGCCGTTGCCGAAGATGAATGGCATCCGCAAGATGTGTTTTATCTGCCCCTGGTCGGGCAGGATCAGAAGCGCATCATCGGCATGATCGCCATGGACGGCCCGTCGGATGGCAAAGTGCCGACTGAGGCATCGTTGCAGCCGTTCGAATTGTTCGCGTCACAGGCTGCCGCCGCGATTGAAACGACGCGCCTTTACCTCGAAACGGTGCGCGCCGCCGAACAGGAACAACGCATCAATGAAGTGATGGAGGCGGTTTCCGGGTCAATTAGCCCCCAGGCGATCATCCAATCGGTGGGACGCGGTTTGCAGCAGATGGTCCCCTTCACGCGGATGGGTTTGGCAATGTACCAGCCGGGTTCGGATCATTTTGACATGCTGGACGCGGCTATCGCGTTGGATATGACCGTCACGGTGCAAGCGGGCGATCCGCTTGACCTGCGCGGCACGGTGATGGCGCTGGTGCTGCGCGAAATGCGCCCGCGTATTTTGCAGCTTGAACGCGACAAAGCCTCACGCGATACCTTTGATGATGTGCAAGCCTGGTATGACGATGGCGAACGCAGTACGCTGCTCGTCCCCATGATCGCCGGTGGTCAGGCGGTGGGCGTGCTGCATCTCGGCAGCGAGTTGGGTAACGCCTTCGGGTTTGAAGAAAATATGGAGTTGATCCAACGTCTGGCGAACCTTTCGGCAGTGGCGTTGGATAACGCGCGCTTGTTTGAACAGGCGCAAACACGCGCGGTCCAATTGGATGCGCAGGCGCGGCGGTTGGGTCTGCTCAACCGGATTTCGAACCAGTTGGCGCGCGCGCTGGCTGCCGAAGAAATTTACGAGATCGCGCTGCAGGAAATGCAAGAAGCCCTGGGCGCGGCTTATGGCGGCGTGCTGATTTACGATCTGGATGATGAAACCGGGCGGGTTATTCTGGACACGCACCCCAACGCTTCAACCGATGAACCGGTCACGATCACCTTAGCAGAGCATCGGGAAGT
>JAFGJA010000360.1 GCA_016929355.1 Anaerolineae bacterium
ACCGTCGCGTGCAGAAAGGCGAAATCGCCGCGCGATGGCATCACCTCGTAAATTTCCACAACCTCAAAGGTACTTTTGCCAATCTGAACCCGATCTCCGACCTGTGGACGATGGAATTCATTCACGATCGCGCCGGGGTGTTCCCCTCCGATTACAACATAACTTACTTTATAGGTCATCATGGAGCTGGTTCCTTACATCTTCCGGGCGGGCCTAATGGCTCTCTGCGCCCAGATTAAGATTCTGATGCCGGAGTTTAAAGGACAGGTCCATCGCCATGTTCCGCATGATGACGTAACCAATGGCGGTATTGGATGTACACAGATCGGTAAACGCTTCATTCGTGATCGAACGCAAGACAGTTTCATCCTGGCTGCATTTGACCGTTGCCGAACGTTTCCCCAAATCTAACAATGCCATCTCACCGAAAATTTGCCCGCGCCCCAGATAAACTTGTGAACGCGCTGGTTCCTGGGGATGAAAGCGGATCAAAATCTCGACTTGACCTTCGCTAACAAAGTACAGCTTATCACCTTCAGCACCCTGTTCAAAAATTATTTCGTCATCATAATAAATTTCTTCCGCGCTGATAGCGATCAAGCGCTGCAATTGTTCATCGGTTAACCCGCTAAACAACGCCACCGTTCGCATCAAATCCAATAATGCCATGGGCTATGGTCCTCAAAATAATCACACTCTTGCAAAGCAAGCATACTACAAGACCTATGGCGGGGCAAGCAATTTTGGCCTATGGTGCGTGGGATTGCTGTAGGTAGTTCGTTTGCATTAGGCTTGTTTATCCAGCAACTCCAAAAATCCGCGCATATTCCGCCGCAATGCGATCCACACTCAGATCGGGATCAAACAACTCCTGCGAAGTAACGCACAATCCGGCAGTGATCGCCCCCAGGCGCAAACAGCGTTCAATCGCATACCCTTGTTCATAGCCATACAACAACCCCGCGAAAAAGCTGTCACCGGCCCCATTAGTATCGCGCTGCTCATACGTCGTCAGGGCCGGGACCGTGATCCACTCCCCATCAGGTGTAAGCGCAGTTGCCCCCGCACGCCCGTGCGTACACACCACGAAGCGTTTACCATCTGCGATCAAGCGTTGCATGAACGGTTTATAGTCCGGCATGGCGTCTGAACTCATGGTGATCACGTCCGCGCCCGCGATGAAATCCCGGTGATACTCGTTTATCCCATCGTAATCATGAATATCACACCAGATCGGTTTGTTATGCGCTTTGGCAAGCGGGATCAGGCGGCGGCAGTAATTGCTCAAATTGAGCGCCACATAATCGCTCTGCGCGATCTGCTGATCCAATCGATCCAGGTCAATTTCCGGTTCGAAGGTCGCATACTGCACATAAATCGAGATCCGCCCGCCATCCTTTGCCATCAGATTCACATGGCGCGGTGTACCTTTGGGATCGATGTCCACGATCAGCGCCAGCTTTTCACGCGCGAACACCTCGCGGATTTTCTGACCGGGCGCATCATCTCCAATCAACCCGTGCAATGTCACCGCCATGCCCAGCCGGTTCAGATTCAGCGCTTTACCCGCCGCCGTGCCGCCTACCGTTTCGTTGAATCCGGTACTAAACACCGTCTGCGGCTTGGGTTCGGGAAATGAATCCAGATAGATCAAGCTGTTGAACGTGATGTCACCCGCGACAAATACAGACGCCTTGCCAGTGGTCATGTTCACACCTTGACCTATTCTGCTGCAACCTCGTCGTGAACTGTGGTCCGGCTGCCTGAATCATCCGGGCGTTTTTTCCAGCGCTTGACAGTGGGCGTCAGATAATACGGTGGGCGCTCGTATTCTTTCACGATTTTCTGAATCTCCGCCAGCCGCATATCCAGCGACGCGATATGGCGATATTCGTGCATTTCGCGGTCTTTGCTGCCCTCTTCCAGCGTAATCAGCCGCACATACCAACCCGGCCCTTGCCAGTAAATGTCTGTGCTCACAATCGTGGTCATGAAAACCCCTTTCGATAAGATAGGCAGTTACTACACCGATTATAGCTTAAAGATAGGGTTGGGGACTCAATAAGCCGGGGCAAATACAAAATAGCGAGTCTGGGTCAAGAAATATTATAGGGAGACTCCGGTGCGGGCCTCCCTACAACATAAACGTTTTCGCTCTATCGTACAGCCAGGCAGGGAATGAGGTTTAGCCCTTCACCCCACTGCTGCTCACACTTGCCACAAACCATTTTTGGAACAGCAGGAACGTGATCAATACCGGAATTGTCACCATCGCGGCATAGGCCATGATGCTGCCCCACAGAATCGGCGCTTGCGTCTGGAAATAGCTCATACCAACCATCAACGGCTGGTATTCATCGCCGCGCGTGACCATCAACGGCCACATATAAAATGACCAGAATTGCAGGAATTTGAGGATCGCCACTGTCGCAATCACGGGCCGGGACAACGGGACCATGATCTGCCAATAAATGCGAAATGGCCCTGCGCCATCCACATAGGCGGCTTCGTCAAAATCTTTCGGAATGCCGATGAAAAATTGATAGAACAGGAAAATCGAAAACGGTTCCGCGAGAAAGGGCAAAATCTGCACATGGTACGAGTTGAGCCATGATCCGCCTTCATCGATTTGCCCGATCATGAAGTACGCCAACACTTCAAGCGGCAGCGCAATGATCACCATCGTCAACGCCTGCAAAACGTTGATCACGGGATTCGGGAGGGAACGAGTCGCGTCATGTTCACTCAGGAATTTGCCGGATGCATTCCACACAATGAGCCACAATAAGCCCGTGAGCAGCACCAAAATCCCAAGTGTGACGATATTCAACAGGCCGCTCATCTGGTTAACCTGCATCATCAAGGGTACGGCAATGGCCTCAAGCGGGATGATGATCAGCGAAACAACGAGCGAGAGCATAAAGGTCCGCCCAAACCAGCGTAGCCGCGCCAGCACATACGCCGCCATACTGTTGATAAACAACCCGGCGATTACCGTGACCAGCGTAGTGAACAGCGAATTGAACATCAAATGCCCAAACCGGACGCGATCAAACACGTTGTTGATGTTGTCCATTGTCAAATCGCCGGGATTGGGCAAAAAGGCTTTGGCCGACGCCAGATCAGCGATCACGCGATCATTGGGTTTGAACGCCGCCACCACCATAAAAATGATCGGGAACAGAAAAACGAATCCCAGAAATATCAGCAAGCTATACGCAATCACCCGCCGCACGATATGGATCACGCGCGCGATCATTTCTCGACGTTGGGCTTCCGCTAATTGTTGTTGATTCAGGGTCCCAGTTGTCATGATTTTTCCTCCTAGCGATCCAGCGCGCTTTCTTCACGGACAATCGAGCGTTGAATGAGCGAGATGATGAGCACAATCGCCACGAAAACCACCGAAATCGCGGACGCATAGCCCACACTGAACTGAGTCCATCCCTGGCGAATCGCGTACCAGACCATTGTCGCGGTGGATTCTTCGGGGCCGCCATCCGGTGTCATCACATTCACCTGATCGAACAACCGGAA
This sequence comes from Anaerolineae bacterium, assembly GCA_016929355.1. Lineage (GTDB taxonomy): Bacteria > Chloroflexota > Anaerolineae > Aggregatilineales > Aggregatilineaceae > JAFGJA01. The sequence goes on from JAFGJA010000360.1 coordinate 3,538, forward strand.
CGCGAGGATCGTCGTCGTCAGCACCACAAAGATCATCGTATTACGCAGCATCGGCAGCGTGACAAACCGGAACTGCTGCCACATATTCGCGCCATCAATGCCAGATGCTTCATATAGGTCTTCGGGAATATCTTGCAGCCCGGCCAGGAAAATGATCATCTGGAAACCAACACCCTGCCAGATCGACATAATAATGATCGCGGGCATCGCCATCGTTGAGCTTTGCAGCCAGTCCGATCCCTTAACCTGTCCAAACGTGATAAACTCGATCATCTCATTGATCAGACCGAATTCGGGGTTATAGAGGAATTTCCAGACCACCGCGATAATCACCATTGCCGTCACAACGGGACTGAAATACATGGTCCGAAAAACATTACGATAAGGTAATTTTTGATTGACCAAAATCGCCAACAGCAAGGCCAGCGCTGTCTGAACCGGCACAACAGCTAGCGCAAAATAAAAGTTATTCATTAACCCTTTCCAGAAGAGAGGGTCTTTGGCGATGATCGCATACTGGTTGCCGAACAAACTAAAATTGCGGGCGATCTCGTAATCGGCCCATTTTTCTAAGCCCACTTCACCCAGACTTTTACCACGCCACCGGAAGATTAAGTCACCCTTTTCGCACATTTGCGCGCAGTTGTTCGCGCAGATGGTGTCGCCTTCGGCCCCGATCTCGCATTCAAACTCATCTTCGCAGGCTTTGCAATCCGGTGTCCTGGCCCGATACCACCCGGCACGCGGCGCGCTGTAGGGCACATCGTCCGGCACATCCGGCAGTTGGATCAGATTCACGCTGAGGATTTGATCATAGTTAGCATACCAAGGATCGAGGCGAGTCGCTGCCGCGCCATCGAACCGTTGATTAGTCGTGCTCAGGTCCAGGCCGCGAATAAACGGCCAGATCATGAAGATCACCAGAAGCAAGAATGCTGGGCCACCCATCAACAGGGCCATTAGCCCATCACGTCCCCTTTGGCCGCCAAATTGTTTCTCAAAAAATGCTTGCATTTGCCTCGCCTCCAAAAAATCCGGGGAGAACGAATCTCCCCGGATGATTTATTGTGTCAGAATCGTTTACTGATCGAGGGTTTCGATATACGAGTCAATCGTATCGACGGCGGCATCCAATGAGGCTTGCACATCTTCGCCGCGCGCCAGAGCATTGATCGCATCCGACATCGCCGTACTGATGGCAGGATACGCCGCAGTTGCCGCACGCGGGACCGCGATATCTTCGGTCAACTGACGGAAGTAGAGGTACAGATCGCCACCGGGGGCGTAGCGCGCATCCGCTTCCAGCACAGAAATCAGGGAGGGGACAGCACCATTACCATCAGTCATCTGCTTGACGTTATCCGGCTGCATGATCCAGTCGATGAACGCCCACGCACCATCAGGAGTTTCGCACGCGCTGGTGATACTCCAGTTCCACGACCCCATACCCGTCACCGCGCCATTACCAAAGTCGGGCTGCGGGATCAAGACGAGGTTATCACCCAGGGCGTCCTTATAGGTGTTATACATCCAGTGCCCGGCATAGCTCAACGGCACACGACCTTCGTTGAAATCGGCATCGGGATCAACCGGGGTGGCTGTCGCATAGCCTTTTTCAAACAGCCCCTGGAACCATTCACCAAACGCAACCGCTTCTGGCCCATTCAACACACCTTCAGCCGTAGCCATCGTGTCTTTATCGATGGTGTCGCCGCCAAAGCTGCGAATCCAGGGGCCGAAAGCGTAGGAGTACCATTCACCCTCGTAGGTGAATTTGAAGTCAATCACATAGCCATCTTCCGGCACAACACCGGCCAACGCATCCAGCGCCGCGTTGAATTCATCCAGCGTCCAGGTATCTTCGAGACCTTCGGGAATACGCACGCCCGCTTCTACGAGCATGGCCTTGTTAGCCCAAAGACCCAGCCCGCTATCGAACTGGCCCAGGCTCCACAATTGACCTTCAACCGTACCCTGCGCAATGATCGAGGGCAACACGTCGGCCAGCAACTCTTCGCTGACATGCGCATCCAACGGGATCAGATCGCCGGAGAAGACATAGTTGTACACGTTCGGACCATCGAAGTCCAGCACGCAGGGCAGTTCACCCGCCAACGCAGCCGCCTTCACCTGATCGTTGTAGTTGCCTTCGGGCACTTCGAGCGGCACAATTTCGTACATATCCGATGCTTCGTTGAAGCGCGTAATCTGATCGTCCAATGCATCGCGCTCGCTACCCTGCCCCGAATGGAACCAGAGCGAAACTTCCTGCTTATCCTGCGCGGCGACGGTGACAGGCAATGCTACCGCCACAATAATGGCTACTAAAACTAACAACCGTAATGCTTTCACGTTCTATTCCTCCATATTAGGTTTTTACAAATAGATGTACTGTGCGGGTCGATATTCCAGGCAATTTTGTATTGAGTTAACGTGATCAAGTCGCCGGGTGTGATCATCCTCCTCTCGCCAAAATGCTTGCTAGTCATCATCAGCGTGATAAATCGCCGCAGATGCTAAAAACAACCTTGTGTATCACCCAATCCCTTTGAGTAATTTACGCTTTTCACAATGGGACCGGTTCCAAACAGTTCCAAAAAAATTTAGACGGTAGCTCGTTCAACAATTTCTAAAGGAAGTTTGAGTTTCTTGTTATCGTAAGGATACTGCCCTTGTTCCAACCATTCGAGCATCTGCTGTACACTAAGTCGCCCACTCTCAACCAACCCTTGCCGGATCGTTGTCAGATTCATATAGCTGGCAGCCACCACGTCATCAAAGCCAATAACGGCGACATCTTCCGGCACACGCAACCCTAAATCCTGCGCAGCAGTCAACACACCAAAAGCCAGGGTATCAATTGCCACAAAAAACGCCGTCGGGCGCTCTGGCAAACTCAGAATACGGCGCGCATTTTGCCGGGCTGCTTCGTGGCTGTGCTCACCAACCCAATACCACTCTTCGACAAAGGGTAAATCAGCCTGGGCTAAAGCGCGTTCATAACCTTCGAACCGTTTTTCGGTGCTGGTAAAGCCAAAAGCGCTGTTGATACGATCACCAATAAAACCGATGAATTGATGACCACGCTCAATCAGATAATTGGTTGCCAGTTCGCCACCTTCTACATTGTCAATAATGATATGGGGATAGTAATTCATCACATCATTATCCACAGCAATGATCGGAAAAGTGGGATTAATGGCACGCAGCTTATCTTCAGAAAACGGTAGTGAGAGAATAATTAAACCATCGACCCGGTTTTCGCCAATAAGAATTTGTAACCGGCGCTGAAGTTGTTCCACCGAACGAATGCTGTACAACACTAAATCATATTCGGATTCGTCTAACACATCCTGAATGCCCGTTAAACGATCGACGTAAGATGGAAAGGTCAAAAATGGGGTGACAACACCAATTGTGCCTGTTTTGCCACTTGATAATTGGCGAGCCGCAAGATTGGGGCTAAAGTTGAGGACTTTGATTGCGGCGAGTACTTTTTGGCGGGTTTCTTCTCTAACCTGGGAACTATCATTTAAGACCCGCGAGACTGTGCCAACACCAACGCCAGCTAATTTGGCAACGTCACGAATTGTGGGCGGTTTCATAATAACATTTAGCGTCTCATTAATTTGGAACCGGTTCCATATCTTATAGACCATTATAGAAGGCATTTTTTTGCTTGTCAAGCACATTACGAAAATTGCATGGGGGCAATTCCGGGAGCGGGCTGCGGGATACTCGGTGCAGCCCCTCCCGGTCATGATACGCTTGCTCGATCAGGTTGATTGTATTGTACGCGCTATGCTGCGTTTGTATCACGAACCAGTATACGGTTTCTCGAATGTCCCGCCGGTTTGCAGCAAACACACCTGCTGCCAGCTATACCGGTAGGTGCTGTTGGTCCAATAAGGGGCGACCCGCCAGGTATAAATTCCTGCTTCCCTGGGGAGTTTATCAAGTTCGATCACCGCCGTTGTCGTCTCGCTGTCAAACGCCACACGATACCCATCTGACCTGATAACGATCACACTGTACAGATTCGCGCCTTGTAAATACGGGTATGTGACGGTCATTTCAGTATCGCCCGCCATAAAATTACCCGTTTGCGTAAAGCTGCCCACCCATTGATCGCACACATACGAGGATAGATCGAAGCCCTGCGGCACACGCCCATTGCCATCACGCGGCAACAATCGCCCGGTAGGAGGAATCGAATTAAACGCGGTGCTGGTTCGCACCAAGCGTGCATACACCCAGGCGGGTGACGCGCCATATTCAATTTGTAACCACTGGCGACCATCCCAGCGCGAGTAAAAATCGCCAGAGCGCCCCAAGACGATCACCGATGCATTGCGGGGCAGTTGTCCAATTACAGCATAGGCAAAGTCCGGCCCGACGCGCACATCCGCCGCATCGACATCGATCAGCCCGTAAATCACATCCTCGTCTTGCGCCCCAACGCGACCATCAGCCCCTGCCCCCATGATCGCCAACACCAGCGCCAACCAGATCATAACAGTGCGTTTCATGATCATTTCTCCTTCGCAACCTGTGAGTGGATAGAGTAGAATATTCATAACAATTGTTTAACAGACGATACGGGGGTTTGTCCAATGACTGCTTCTCTCACCGATATTCGCCCCTCCCCGATTGCTGGCCGGTGGTATGCGAACAATCCCCAACGGCTGGCTCGCTCAATAGATGAATTTATTGCCAATGCCGTTGTGCCCACCATTGATGGGCGCGTGGTCGGGATTCTCGCCCCTCACGCCGGACACGCCTATTCTGGCCCGGTGGCCGGTCATGCGTTTAGATTTGTGCAAGACATGGAGATCGATGTTGTCGCGTTGATCGGTCCTTCGCACCATTTCTATTCTACTGCGATTGTTACAGCGAAGCATGACGCTTACCAAA
>JAFGJA010000361.1 GCA_016929355.1 Anaerolineae bacterium
CGACAACTGGCTCCAAAACCTGCTGATTTCAACTTCCATGCAGCCTGTTCTTTATGTGCCACAAAATCCGTTAGAATGAGGAATTTCTTAAATCACATCGTGGAGAGAGAATTAAATCACCCGCACGGGCGTACCCACCTCGGCCCAGTTGAAGAACCACTCCGCCTGATCGGTGGGCAAGTTCACACAGCCGTGACTCATCGGGCGGCCAAAACTGTTATGCCAGTACGTGCCGTGAATACCGTAGCCCTGGTAGAAGTACATCGTATAGGGCACATCCGGCAGGTAATAATCCGGGCCGCTCATGTCATCGGTGACATACTTGACATAGATTTTGAAATCGCCCTTGACGGTTGGCGTCGCAGGGAGGCCGGTGGAGGTCAGGTAGGAATGCACCAACTGGCCGTTTTCATAGGCATAAATGCGCTGCTGATCCGTCGAAACGACAATGGACTTACCGGCACTCGTCGGGGCGGCAGGCGCATCGGCAGCCGTCGGCGTATAGATACTCTGCGCCGGGATCGCTAATTCCTGGCCCACCCACAGCAGATCGGGATTCGCCAGTGCGTTCAGCGCGACAATATCGGCCATAGCTACGCCATACAACCGCGCGATCAGGGCTAATTCCTGTCCTGCTTCGACAATATGGGTCGTCGTGGGACCGTTATAATTACTGGTGAATTGGGTCGTTTCCGCGAGCGGTTCCGTTTCGATCATGCTCAATTCGAAGATACTATCCGCGATTTCGCCCTCAAGATTCTCGTACAGACGGTTGAGCATCACCGGTACATCCATCACGCGCCCCGCCACGCCCGGCGCGGCGTCCATGTTGATGTTCTCCGTCAGGCTGACTAGCATGTGCTGCGTCTGTGACAAATCAACCGTATACCAGGGTTGTATCTGCGTGTTGGGCGCGGCTTCGGTAGCGCGCTGCACCGTGAGCGGAATATCGACCCCGATGCCGAGTTCGTCTAACGTAACCATCCAGGTCCGCGCACCATCGCGCAGCGTGATCGTGCGATTCGGGATCGCGTAATAGGCTAATGTTTGCTCCGCCTGTCCCACTGTCTGATCACCAAGCGGCACGCCCGCCACCTGCACGCCCGCCGGCAGCGTGATCGCGGTCACGACTTGTTGACTGGCCGAGCCGTTGGCCGATTGATGAGACGGGGACAGCGCCACCCACACCAGCGCCGCAAGGCTGATCAGGGTGATGATCCCGGCCACGCCCACCCCGCCCGCGATCAGCCAGAACGTAGGCGAACGCCGCGCCGAAACCGGGCGATGATCCACCGGTGTAAAATAGGATGATGGCTGTGATGAGTTGGTATGCATAGCAGTTGCTCCCTAGAACGTCATTTACATGCTGTATTGTATAAAAACAGCAGGGGAAGTGAATGGACGTATGCTACACGTCAGCACTACGCCCAACCTACGCTTTTAGCAATGATTGATTTTCTGGTAAACTTAGGGAAGAATCTGGTTTTATCGGCATCATTTAAAATGGAGGGTTATTGTACTATGTCAAAAAAGCGCCTGCTGATTATTGAAGACGATGTGGATGTCTCCGAAATGTTGGTGACATACTTCAATTCACAGGATTACGAAGTGTTTCATGCCGAAGAAGGCGCGGATGGAATTGCCCTGGCACGATCCAAAATGCCCAACTTGATCCTGTTGGATGTGATGCTGCCCGATATGGACGGCTTTGATGTGTGTAAAGAACTGCGGACGACCACTCTCACCAAATACATCCCCATTACGTTTTTATCGCAGCGTGATGGGCGCGCCGATAAGGTCGCCGGGCTGGAACTTGGCGCAGACGATTATGTCACCAAGCCCTTCGACATCGAAGAACTGCGGCTGCGGGTCCAGGGATCGATCCGGCGCGCGGGCCGTGATCATTTGCATGAAGCGCGCACCGGCTTACCCGGCGGGCCGATGGTCGAGGCCGAACTGCGCCGCTTGCAACAGGAAGAGAACTGGGCTTTTCTGAATATGACGATCATCGGCTTTGGCACGTTCCGCGAGACGTATGGTTTTCTCTCGGCAGATGAGGCGTTGAGTCTGGCCGCGACGGTCCTCACCGATGTGGTGACAGAACGCGGCACGCCGCACGATTTCATTGGTACACCCGAAGAAGCCCGCTTTGTCCTGTTCACTTTTGCCGCCGATGTCGCCGGGATCAAAACCGCCCTGGTCGATGAATTTAATGAGCGCGCCAAAACGCTCTATAACTTCGTGGATGCTGAACAAGGCTACATTGTCGTGAATCCCGGCACAGCGGATGAACGCCAGGAACCATTGATGCGTTTTGCTATCACGGAAAGCTCGGTATTTGAGTATTTTGAGCGGAAACACGCCGAATAAGTGGCGTGAGGCACGCCTGAACTCGCCGCGATTATGCGGGAATCGCGGGCTTGCTGTCATGTGATGCGTTTGGGGATTGCGGGGTGACATATTGGCACATCGTCCGGTTGGGCGATCCCACCCAGGGCGTGGAAGTGCTGCAAGCCAATATCATCTATACGACAGCAGCGGCCCCTTAACGATCATCGTGCGCGAGTTAACGCTCAAGCCAACCGCTTAGATAACCGGCGTATCTGCTTCGGGGTTGGTTTGATTGAGAATTTCGTTGATGGCTTGCGCCGCGCGTTTGCTATAGAGCCAGACCACGCCGCGTTTGGCCTCAATTGGGCAAATGACCAGCAGTGATACGCGGTGGACCTGCCCGAAATCAATGATGTACACCCCATTATTGGAGCCTTCCAGATAGGTGGTGTAGAACTGCGACTCGCCTAAGATGTTGATCAGGGGATTGCTCGGCCCCTTATCCACCCCTAACGCCCGCGTCAAGAGCAGCAAATCGCTGCTATCGAGTTTACCGGCGGTCCCCACCAGATTATTATCCGAATCGACCAGCCCAATAAACTGCGCATCAATACGCGCATAGAGATCGCCGAGTGCTTTGTTGATATGCGTAAACTGCATCTGCGTAATCACCAGCGCCGTGGAGCGCGGACTGGGCAGCGCCGGTTTTTCACCATTTTCCGACACGGATTTAACGGCGCGGTGGGCTTCCATTTTGCGCATTTCGCGCAGTTGGAGATCGATTCGCATCAGGATAAAGTCCAGATTGATCGGCTTGCTGACATAATCCAACGCACCGAGGCGAAACGCGGCCACTGCCGATTTTGCGGATAAGGTATCATCAATCAGAATCACCGGCACATTGGCACACAGCGAACTGGCAGCCGTCAACAGATCGATCCCGCTCAGATCGGGCAGATTGACATCCACCAACGCGATTGAGAACTTCTGTGTAATTAACCGATCCAGCGCCTTTTCAAAACTCGACGCGAGACTCACCCGATAGTTGCCCGCACTTTCGAGTGTCGCCACGAGCATTTCGCGCGTTACTGTATCCCCAGTCACCACGAGAATCTGTTCATCTGCGGTTCCCTGCGATTCGACCACACGAACCTTCCTTGTCACTACCCTGCTTAAAAACCCGGTCCCATATGTTTGAATATACACCGTTATGCTCCCCTATTGTAGTGCAAATCGCCACGAGTGGAATAAAAGTTGTGTATAACTGCGGTAAGAATTTGATTATTCTTTACACAATATCTATTAAAACAGACTTTCATCTGGTATTCAGCCCCCAAAAGTTAGGCCCTAATGGAGAAAACAAATAGATTTCGCATGATTCTGTAGGGGTGAACCAATGTGTTCACCCTGGGCCGATGTGCTGGTCGGCCCCTACATTATGCGTGTTTGCATTGTTTTCTCCATAAATGGTTTGCGCGACAAATTAGCCCGGCGCAAGCAGCAAAGTTGGCGATAACATCATCTTGAGTTTGACGATTCAAACTTATACCGGTTCGATCCCCGCACATCTACATTAATCACTTATTATAATCCATTACGGTTGTTAAAATGGGTTATGAGCCTGTTAAAAAGTATTAAAACGTTTGTGATTCTGCCTCATCAGAGTCAAAATGAGATTTCAACTTAATAATTGCGGCTGCAAGGAAGATGAATCATGAGTGAGTTTCCCCGCACAATAGTTGGCGGCGTGAGCCTGCCCCGTTTGATCGCTGGTACGAACTGGTTTTTAGGCTATTCCCATACCTCAACTGCTAAAGATGACTTTATCAAGGAACACCAGACGCGCGAACGGATCGCGGCCATCCTGACGGTGTTTCTGGAACGGGGCATTGATGCGGTCATGGCCCCGCTTTCGCCGCACCTGGAACACGCCATCCAACAGGCGGAAGATCGCGCCGGGCGCGGCATGATCCGTATTTTGACGCCGAGCTTCAACATCACTCCCGGCGGCGATCCGGCCAATGAGCCGGAACCTGTATTGGATCGCACGCGCGAACTTGGCGCGACGTTCTGTTTGCCGCACCAATGTGTAACCGATGCGCTGATTGACCGCATGACGCACAAAATCCGCGACATCGACAAATACACACGCCTGATCCGTGAGCGAGGCATGATTCCCGGTCTGTCCACGCACATGCCGGAAGCGGTGGTTTATGCCGATCAAACCGGCGCGGATATTGCGACTTATATCCAGTTGTATAACGCGGCGGGCTTCTTGATGCAGGTCGAGGCGGATTGGGTGATGAAGATCATCCACGAGGCCAAGAATCCGGTCATGACGATCAAACCGTTGGCGGCGGGCCGGTTGCTGCCGGTAGTGGGGCTGGCGTTCGTCTGGAACACGATCCGTGAGCAGGACATGGTGACGATTGGCACGACTACGCCCGATGAAGCGCGTGAAGTGATCGATCTCTCGCTGGATATGTTGAGCCGCCGCGCCCCAGACATTAAATTGCAAGCCACGCGCAGCAAGGCGTCATTGGTGTAATCCGATTTTAGGGCAAGTGCCCCTACGATCTACTCGATTCACGGTATAATCCTCTACGCCTAGTGAGCATGGCGAAAGGAACGAGATCATGAACCTATCCGAACGCATTACAGCAGCGCGCGGCGATCAGCCTGCCGATCTGCTGCTGACGAATCTGCAACTGGTAAACGTCTTTACCGGGGAAATTTATCCCTCTGAAATTGCGATCAAGGACGCGATCATCGTTGGCGTGGGGGCAGGCTACACCACCGCCCAAACGGTTGATCTCGGCGGGCGGTATGTCGCGCCGGGGCTGATCGATGCGCATGTACATATCGAATCGAGCCTGTGCATCCCGCCGATTTTTGCGCACGCGGCGCTGACTCACGGCGTCACAACGGTTGTCACCGATCCGCATGAGATCGCCAACGTGCATGGCCTGGACGGGATTCGCTACATGCTGGCAATGGGCGCTGATCTGCCCCTGACAATGTATGTCATGGCGTCAAGCTGCGTCCCGGCTACACACATGGAAACCGCCGGAGCCGCCTTAGACGCCGCCGATCTCGCCACGCTGCGCGATTATCCCGCCGTGATCGGTTTGGCGGAGATGATGAATTATCCCGGCGTATTCCTCGGTGTGCCGGAGGTTTTGGCGAAGATCGAAGCGTTTCAGGATTTAGTTTTAGACGGACACTGCCCCGGCTTGCTCGGCCAAAATCTCAACGCCTATATCGCCGCCGGGATCGCCAGCGATCACGAATGTACGACGGTGGCAGAAGCGCGCGAAAAGCTGCAAAAAGGCATGATGATCTTCATCCGTGAGGCGACTAACGCGCAAAATCTGCGGCCCTTGCTGCCCCTGGTCACGCCGGAAAACAGCCGCCGCATGTGCTGGTGTACGGATGATCGCCAGCCCGCCGATTTGCTGGACGATGGCTCGATTGACCACATGATCCGCGTGGCGATTGCCGAAGGCGGCCTCGATCCGATCACGGCGCTTCGCATGGGCACGCTCAACACGGCTGACTATTTCCGCCTGGATGATCGCGGGGCGATTGCGCCGGGTCGCCGCGCTGATCTGTTCATCTTCTCCGATCTGAACGCGCCGCGCGCCGAACTCGTCTATGCCGGCGGAAAGCCCGTCGCGCAAGATGGCGATCTGACCGTCACGATTCCCGTGCCGGAAGTCACGCCCCTGCCCCATTCGATGAACGTGAATTGGGCTAATGTCGATTTCAGCATCCCGGCGACCAGCGCGCGGGCGCGTGTGATCGGCAGTCTGGAAAACCAGTTGATCACCGAGCATCGCGTGGAAGAGATGAAGATTAAAAACGGGTTGGCAGTGGCTGATCCCGCGCGGGACATCCTGAAAATGATCGTGATCGAGCGCCATCACGCGAGCAGCAAGATCGGGAAAGGCTTCATTCACGGGATCGGCCTCAAACGCGGCGCGATTGCGGGCACGGTGGCCCACGATCACCATAACCTCGTCGTGATCGGCGTGGATGATGCCAGCATGATGACCGCCGCGCGCGCCGTCGATGCGATGGGCGGTGGCTTGGTTGCGGTAGATGGCGATCAAGTCCTGGCAGAACTGCCGCTCCCGGTAGGCGGGTTGATGAGCGACAAACCGATCCACGAGGTCCGCGCGGGATTGGATCGCCTGCTAGACGTGACCGGCAATACGTTGGGATCGGCGCTGCACGATCCGTTCATGGCGATGAGCTTCATGGCGCTCGAAGTGATCCCCGCGCTCAAGCTGACCGATATCGGCTTGGTGGACGTGGAAAAATTCGAAGTCGTGGATTTGTTTGTATAACCAGGGGGTTTATGCGCCGGGCGTATGATACAGCATCCACCGGTACAATGCTTGTAGGTCGATTGTGCTATTTGGCCGATCAGGGTTGTGCTATTTAGA
>JAFGJA010000362.1 GCA_016929355.1 Anaerolineae bacterium
AGGGCAAGCGGCTGTTCGGGACAGCCTGACCAAACCCGGCGTCGCGGTAGTGGCTACGACGAGACGTTAAACGCCTGTGGACAGGACATAAGACCAAAGCCTTCCGAGGTGGCGGCAGACCTGGGTGAAGCAGGAACCAAAATCCGATTTTGTTATATTTGCATACAAGAAAGGTAGCAGACTCCCCATGCGTATCCTCGTTCTCATCACCGGCGACTACGGCGCGCGCCACGTAGCCAATATGCGGCAGCACGGCCCCGCTCACTGGCAGATCACTACCTGGGACACGCCCAAAATCCTCCCCCCGGTGATCGATTATCCCGAAGACTATTTGCCGGACGAACTGTCCGCCTGTGACCTGATTCTCTCATTGGCGGAGGTCAAAGGTGTGGCGGAACTGATCCCCGACATCGCCCAGATGACGGGCGCGCAGGCCGTGATCGCACCGATTGATAACGTCGCATGGCTCCCGGTGGGGTTGGCGCGGCAGTTGCGCGGTTGGCTGGACCGGCAAGGGGTGGTGTGTGTGACGCCGAAACCGTTTTGCGCGTTCACGGAAACGCATGTGAACGCCTTGCACCAAAAAGAAACCTACGAACCGCACCCGTTGATCGTGGAATTTGCGCAGTATTACGGCACACCGGCGTTTCGCGCGACGGTGGATGAGGCGACACGCACGATCACCGCGCTCGAAGTCACGCGCGATGCTTGCTGCGGCTGCGCGCGCTACACCGCCGCAAAGTTGACCGGCACGCCGGTTGATGAGGCGCTTGAGGCGGGCGGCTTGCATCACCATCATTATCCGTGTCAGGCCAGCATGGGGATCGATGTGCAGTACGGCGATACGCTGATGCACATTTCCGGCAACATCATGAAAGATGCGCTCAAAGATGCGCTGGCCGATCATCTCCAGACGCACTACATCCGCCCGGCGGGATATAATGAAGCAGACGGCGCAAGCGGCGAATCGGGAGGATGAATCTAGCGCGTGTTATGCCCGTCGGACCTGGCTTTACGCGAAATATCCCCCCCTCCCCGCAAGCAGGGCGGGACTTGATTCCCCTTGCCTGCGGTAAGGGGGCAATCGCTTTGTGTACACGCGCTGAAACAAAAAACGCCCCATTCCTGAGAATAGGGCGCATAGTGCTAAGTTAAGCGGTGATCGCGCTTAGTTGTCCAGGCGCGTCACTTCGCTGGCTTGCAGACCCTTCTGGCCCTGCGTCACGACGAATTCTACGCGCTCGCCTTCGACCAGCTCGCGGAAACCGCCAGCCAGGATCGAACTATGATGCACGAAGACATCCGCGCCGTTTTCACGCTGAATAAAGCCAAAGCCCTTCTGCGCGTTGAACCATTTCACGATACCACTTTCACGATTGTCTGCCATTGTTGGGACTCCTTCCCACGTTGAATAGAATGTGTTGTTGTAAGAAGGATGGTGCTTCTAGGAGAGACAAAAAAGCCCAGTGCATTGAATGGTGAGTTGCACTGAGCCTATCGTTTGTTTTCCGATACTGCGAACAACCTTCATCACTACGTTGATAATCATACAGGATGGCGCGCCGGGCGTCAAGAGTTGGTTTTTGTTGGGTGCATTTCACGAAAGTTCATGTAGGGGAGCACCGATGTGTGCTCCCAGTCGCGTGGAGCGCGACACGCGGCAAAGCTGCGCCGGGCGGACACGCTGGTCCGCCCCTCCCTACCTCAAAATATGTGAACTAAATTGAAATGCGCCCTTTTTGTTGGCAAATGGCAGTTCAAGCTGCTGCTGCATCAGTCCCATTTTTTCTCAACGTTCAAGGCTGCTGAGTGTCACGTCATCCAGCCAGATTTCGCCGGTTTCCGGTCCCACAAAGCCGATTTGCCCGGTGTGTGCGATAGCTGAACCAGCGTGATCCAGGGTGAGCTGTCCGTTGATATAAACCTGCAACTGCGTACCGGTGTGCGTGATGACGACATCAAACCACGTATTGACCGGGAGCGGGGCGCGATTTTCGGCAAGCGGCGTGACCGTATCGGGCGATGTGCGCTCGTAAAGTGTTACGCCCGTTGGGTTGATGGCAACGACCCAAATCGGCGGGTTGTTATCTGGCCGGAAAATCACGCCAACCCCGCCATTGATGATGTTCAGCCGGAAACTTAACCGGGGGGCTTGCCAACTGCCAGCCAGCGCCGCCTGACCTGGACCAAAACTGTACAGCCCATAATTACCGGTGGGGTCTTGCATGACCATCCATTCCGCATCCAGCGTCCAACCGTCCGCCGCGTTATCCTGAAAATCCTCGAAGTAAAGCGCCTCAGAACTCGCGGGGGCGAGGGTGGGGGGCGGGACCGCACTATCTACGGTATCGGATACCGGATCGGATGAAGTGGCGGCGGTTGGTGCGTGGTCAAACGCAAAGACCTGGATGCGGTGATTCCACTCATCAACGATATACACATACCCGCGCTGATCAACGGCGGCTCCGTGCGGAAATTCGAATTGGCCCCGGTCTGATCCCTGGCTGCCCCAGGTCGTGACGAAATCGCCCTGCGCCGTGAATACCTGTACCCGGTGGTTCCACTCGTCGATCACGTAAACGTAACCGGCGGCGTCAACCGTGAGACTGTAAGGCCGGTCAAATTGGCCGGGCGCGCTGCCCTGGCTGCCCCATGTTTGGCTGACGTGTCCGGTTGAATCAAACACCTGAATCCGGTGATTTTCCGCGTCACAGGCATAAATCAGGCCATCGGGACCGGCTGCTACCCCGGTGGCATAGTTGAATTGGCCGGGATTGCTGCCCGGTGATCCCCACGCGGCGATAAAATTGCCACTATCATCGAAAACCTGGATGCGATGATTCTGGCTGTCGCTGACATACACCTGGCCCGCCGCATCCACCGCGAGATTACGCGGCTCGGTAAACTGGCCCTCCTGCGATCCCTGGCTGCCCCAGGCGGTCAAAAACTGCCCGTCGGCGGTGAATTTCTGTATCCGGTTGTTATTGCGATCCCCCACATAGACATGACCCTGAGCATCCACCGCGATCCCTTGCGGCACGTCAAATTCGCCCGGCTCGCTCCCGTATGTGCCCCATTGGGTGATAAACTCACCATCGGGCGTAAAGACCTGGACGCGGTGATTTTCGCTATCCGCTACGTAGACCGATCCCTCTGGCCCGATGGCAATCGCGCGCGGAAAGTTGAACTGACCGGGGGCAGAGCCTTCACTCCCCCACGTAAAAAGCAGCGCCGGTTCCTGCGCGTTGGCGTGATTCCAGCTTGCCGCCAGGATCACCAGCATGGCGATCCCGGCCACGATCCATAGTTTTCGTGCTAACATGATAGGTGCTCCACATAAATTTGGGGGCGGGGATGTGAGGTATGATGGTTTGCTTTCAGTGTATCATAGTGTGAATGTTGAAAATGGGAAAGAGGCGTGTAGGGGTGGACCAGCGTGTCCGGCTCCCCTACATAACCCTTGCTATCTCCGCGCCCCCCGCGTATAATGGACTTACTATGAATAATCCACACGTTCACGTTCCCTTCTATTTTATCTGCGCCACCACCGGCACGCTTTATAACCGCGTGCCATTGTCTCAGTAATAATTAAGTTAATCGAAGCATAAAATCTACTGGCTCTGGACACGCTCCAGGGCTTTTTTGTGTCTCGGAGTGTGTCCAGGTCTCAAACCTGACAGGGAAACACACTATGAAGCAGAAAAACGATTATCGGTCTACCTCGCAACAAGGCATGACCACCTTTTTGATCATCTGGTTCGGGCAGGCGGTTTCCATGCTCGGCACGGGCTTGACCCGTTTCGCCCTGCTGATCTGGGCCTATCGCCAGACCGGGCAGGCGACCACGCTCGCGCTGCTGGGTTTTTTCTCGTTTGCCGTGTTCGTGATCGTCAGTCCTTTGGCGGGCGTCTGGGCGGATCGCTGGGACCGGCGGCGCGTGATGCTGCTGGCAGATGCGGGCGCGGGCGCGATCACGTTGGGGTTTTTGCTGCTGTTCCTCTCCGGCGAACTGCACATCTGGCATTTGTATCTCGGTGAAGCGCTGACCGGATTCTGCGAGGCGTTTCAACGGCCCGCGTACAATGCGTCCATGTCGGTGCTGGTTTCGCGTGAGCAGTTGGGCCGCGCCAACGGACTCCGCTCGTTGAGCTACGAAACGACGAACATTCTCAGCCCGGTCTTGGGGGGCTTGTTGCTCGTCCCGCTTGGTTTGGCGGGGATCATGGTGATTGACCTGATCACGTTTGGCGCGGCGGTGATCACGCTGCTGATCGTGTGGATTCCGCGCCCGGTTCGCTCGGCGGAGGGGCAAGCGGCGGATGCGGCGCAGGGTTGGCGCGCGTTAACCTTCGGGATGCGCTATATTGCGCAGCGGCCGGGGTTGTTGGGCTTGACGCTGATCTTTGCGCAGATTCACTTGCTCGCGGCCTTGACCTATTTCGGCATCCTTGCGCCGATGGTGTTGGCGCGCGGCGGTAATGATGAGTTGGCGCTTTCCGGCGTACAGGCGGCGATGGGCGTGGGCGGGGTAGTCGGCGGCCTGATCATGACGATCTGGGGCGGACCGCGCAAACGGATTCATGGCGTGCTGGCGTTTTGCGCGGCCTCGTTTTTATTTGGCGATCTGCTGTTTGCGGTGGGGCGCAACGCTACCGCCTGGATCGCGGCGGGTTTCACGGCGGCGGTGTTTATCCCGTTTATCGGCAGTTCCAATACCGCGATCTGGCAGGCGAAAGTGCCGCAAGATGTGCAGGGGCGGGTCTTGGGCGCAGCGTTCGCCTTGCAGCAGATGACGCGCCCGGTGGGGTATCTGCTGGCGGGGCCGCTCGCAGATCGTATCTTCGAACCGGCGCTGATGCCGGGCGGTGCGCTGAGTGGATCGTTGGGCTGGCTGGTTGGGACCGGCGCGGGGGCGGGGATGGGTTTAATGTTCCTCGGTACGGCCACGCTCGGTTTTGTAAGCTGCATGAGCGGCTATCTGTGGCCTGCGCTGCGGAATGTCGAGTCCGATCTGCCGGATGCGGATGTGGTGGAGGTGGCTGTCATAGGGGGAGATGAGCGCGTGATTGGTGGCGATCTGCTGCCGGAACTCGCCGCCGATTAGGTTGGTTGCGCACGTTCGCCGTGTGCGAGCCTCGCCCCTGACAATCTGCGATTGTCTACGAAATCGCGCGCGATTTCGTACCGCGCCTTGCGCGGAGGGGCGAGGTCCTGCCGGGTCGCGTCCCCAGGTATTCGAATCACTTTGCACTTTTGGTTATGTTGATTAACCCCACCCTAAATCCCTCCCCGCAAGCAGGGCGGAACTTGACTCCCCTTGCCCTGCGTGCGGGGATAGGGGTCAATTTGGAAAACTGCAAAGGTAGAGAGATAAAAAAACCGGACTAAGTTGTCCGGTTAATAACCCTGACTCCCCCTCTCCGTTTTTGGAGAGGAGGGCGGGGGGTGAGGTAAACCCGGTCAGCGTGTGTGGGGGTGAGGTTTCGCTTACTCGCCTTCGCCTGCATCTGCTGCCGCCGGTTGGCGCGCGGCCAATTCCTGATCCAGCATATACAGCCCATAACCAGAGTCGCCGATTAGCTTCAACTGCTGGACAATGGCATCGGCGGACGCTTCTTCCTCGACCTGTTCGTCTACGAACCATTGCAAGAAACTGTTGGCGGCGTGATCCTTTTCTGCCAACGC
>JAFGJA010000363.1 GCA_016929355.1 Anaerolineae bacterium
GCGAGTTCCGGTGCGGGGCGTGGCAGTTGCAGCGTCGAGTCGATGCCAGCGCGCTCCGCCGCCGCCGCTAATACCGCGCGCTGGGCAGGAGTTGGTGGGGCGGGTTTGGTGTCGAACGGCGACGGGATACCGCTTATGGGCAGCCCTGTCTGCGGATCGATCACAATCCGGCGCACGCCATGTTCATCTAACTGACTTAAATCTTGGGCCAGTTCAATGGCGGTTTGGTAACGATCTTCGGGTTCTTTTGCCAGCGATTTGCAAACGATGTATTCCAGATCGGCGGGTACATTGGGCGCGAACTCTTTAGGCGCGGGTAAAGGTTCGTTGACGTGTTTCAGGATAATTGCCAGGGGTGTGTCAGCATCGAAGG
Source organism: Anaerolineae bacterium (assembly GCA_016929355.1). Lineage (GTDB taxonomy): Bacteria > Chloroflexota > Anaerolineae > Aggregatilineales > Aggregatilineaceae > JAFGJA01. The sequence goes on from JAFGJA010000363.1 coordinate 374, forward strand.
GCAAGCGCCCGGTGACGAGTTGGTACAGAATGATCCCCAGCGAGTAAATATCGGAGCGTTCATCCCCGGCTTCACCGAGGCCCTGTTCGGGGGCCATGTATGCGGGTGTGCCGACCATGCCACCGCTCGCGGTAAATTGTGATCCCGTGACGATTTTGGCGATACCAAAGTCGGTGAGCACGACGCGCCCATCTTCATCCAGCATGAGGTTGGCCGGTTTAACGTCACGGTGGATCATGTTCCGTTGGTGAGCATAGGCGAGCGCTTCAGCCGAATCGCGCACAACGCGGATCGTTTCGGCCATGCTCAACGTGTCACCGCTCACGTCCAGATCGAACAGCCGATCTTTGAGCGTCGGGCCGTTGATCATTTCCATGACCATATAGTAGCTGTCGCCTTCTTTGTCATATTCGAAATCGTACACTTGCACGATGTTCGGATGTTTGAGGCGGGCGACGTTCCGCGCTTCGTTTTCGAACCGATCTTTAAACTCAGGATCATCGGCCAAAAAGGGGTGGAGTAGTTTGATTGCGACGTAGCGGTCAAGGGCAGCGTGATAACCCCGATACACTTCGGCCATCCCGCCCCGGCCGATACGGTCAATGATCTCGTATTTACCTAGTCGTTTTCTGGACACGCTCTACCCCTGGAATTGTTTGTTGCAGGTAAGCTTACATACGTTCGTAGTATAGCGGATATTGGTGTTGTACCCAAGCCCAAAAAAGTTTTTGGTACGGTCTATTATAGTCAATCTGGTTCGCCGGGATCGATGACCATTTCGACGCTGTGCGTGTGCTGGGGTGCGTGGGCATCGTCGTAATAGAGCGTGACCTGGACCGTATATTCACCGGCGGTATCCGTCAGGCCGCGCAGGTGCAGGTTAAAATCGACGCGGAAATTCATGATGGCGATCACGCTGGTGCTGGTAATGGGTTTGGGCGGCGGGGGTGGGGCGTCATTGTCATGATCAGCGCCGTTTGTTTGCGCCGCGCGGAAAATCGCAATTTCCAGATTCGGGCGTTCGCGGAAGGGGGTGACTTCAACCGCGACATTAACGCGCCGCCCGTCGGGGTGGGGCGTGGCGGTGATTTTGGTGATCTGCACCTGATCGCGCGGCAGGAGGTTATCGTTGTTCTGCAAATAAAGATTAATGTCATCCATCGTGTGTGCTCGCTATTTGGACAATAGACTGTTATTTTACCTGAGATTGGTTTTGTTTCATACGTGCAGAAGGATGCTGATGATAACGTTTCCTGAAACTATACGCGCTTGTTTGCGCACACTTCAAACGCGCTACGCTGACATTTTAGCGGCGAATCTGGTGGGGATTTATGTGCATGGATCACTGGCGATGGGCTGTTTTAATCCCGCCAGCAGCGATATTGATGTGCTGGTAGTGATGAAAGATGTCTTGTCGCTGGCTACCAAAAAACAGTTAGGCCAATTCCATGTGGCGCTCGCGGATCAATGCCCCGCAGAGATTGAATTGAGTATCATAACCCGGCATTGTCTGGATAATTTTGTGCATCCCACCCCCTACGAATTTCATTATTCGGAGATGCATAAAGCGGCGTATGCGAACCAGACGGCTGATCTCACTCCTGGCAAAACGGATTACGATCTGGCGGCGCATTGTGTGATCACGAAAAGGTATGGCGTGGCGTTGATGGGGCCACCCGCGCCGGCGATTTTTCCCGATGTGCCAGCCGCCGATTATCTGGATTCGATTGTCCGCGATGCGGCGTGGAATTTCGACAACGTTATGGGCGGCCCTGATGTGGGTGTATGCTTAGTACCGCAATATGCCGTACTGAATTATTGCCGGGTGCTGGCATTTATCCGCGAGGGGCTGATCACGTCCAAACAAACAGGTGCGGAATGGGCCTTGCGTCAGTTGCCGGAACAGCATCATGCAGTTATTTGCGCGGCGCTCAACCGATACCAACGCCATGATACAGCCCCACAGGGCGATGATCAGGTGGATTGTCAGGCGCTCAAAGCATTTGCCCGTTATGCCAATGAGTGCATTAATGATTAGCGTGTTTGTAAAATCAACCCCTCCCTAAATCCCTCCCCGTAAACGGAGAGGGACTTGATTGGCGGGCTTGTGCTCTATTTCCCCGACTCGCGCTGCGCGGTTGTGAGCGCATCCCAGGCGGTCTGAAACTGATTCGACTGCACAAAGATGTGGTCACGGGCATAGGCGCTGAACGCGAGAATTGATACATTGGCCTCGGCTAGAATCCGTGCGATCAAGGCCATGAAACCGATCAGATCGGGTTCAAGTTCGAGATCAAACGTGATCAGGCGATAGGGGCCGGTGGTGGTGTGATCCGGCAAGCGGTGTTTATACGCTTCCCAATCATCCTGTGCCAGCAGCAGCGTGACTTCATCTTTGTCTGCGATCAGCGCGCCAAACGGATCACTGATCGCGGCAAAGACCACCGCCGCCGGGGTGATCGCACCGGGAGGCAAATGGATCAGCGTGTAGTCAACCTCATCAGTGTAGAGAGTTGATTGTGTTAAGGCTTGTTCCGCAGTCATCATGGTAGCACTCCAAATACATTTCAGAATTACATACTGTAGCTCGTGGGGAGCTACAAACGCTCCTCTGGCGCGAGTGGCAGCATGGATAGGCCCGAAATGACCTTTGGATAAAAATCGGTGCTTTTTTGGGGCATTTTTTCGCCCTGACCGGCAACGGCTTTGATTTGCTCCATGCGGGTCGGGCTGACAAAGAACACAAAATTGCCCTGGCCTGCGTCAATATTGCGTACTGCCAATGCTGCGTCACGATGGTAACGGATCATGGATTTATCCTCAATCCCGGCGACTGGCACGCCCGCGATTTGCTCCAAAATAAGCTTATGTAACACGCTTACGGCGAGATTTTTCCAGTCATCAGATTGATCATCGGGGATGAGGGCGTCGAGATCGGCGGTGTTTTTCAACGTGAGAACGTAAAAGCCTGCGCCACCATAAAAACCAAAGGTGTGACCAGCCTGGTTTACCGCATCCAGGCAGGTTTCGAGATTGCTAACGGGGGTGATGGCGAAGTAAGCGGCGGCTTGTTTGAGGATTTCCGCCGGGGTTTTCCCTGCGAAATTGCAAATTTCCCGGTGAGTGGGCAGCACGACCAGACCGGGATCGTCCATGCTGACTAGCGTTGCCTGGACAAAATTGAAGGCAGCATTAGCCGGGGCGTCAGGATAGGCGGCGCTTTGTTCGTCACGGTAATTGAGACCAGTGCCGTAGCGATGGTGTCCGTCTGCAATAATCAGGCCGCGTTTGGGGGCCATTTCCGCCTGGATCGCAGCGAGAATCGCGGGATCAGTGATCGGCCAAAGGCGCTGCCGCACATCGTTTTCCCAGATTTCCACTACGTCGATTGCCGGATCATGGTTGGCAATCGCTTGCCGGATCAGCGCGTTGATGGTGTTTTCGGCATCAGGGTATAAGATGAAAATCTGTTCTGTATTCGCCTGGATCGTTCGTAACAAACGCAGGCGATCTTCTTTGGGTCCCGCGTGAGTGCGTTCATGGGGCAGGATCGTACCTTCGTCGAAGTCGGTGAGTTCAACGGCGGCGATCATGCCGAGGCGGATGTAAGTTTCATTTTCAACGGTGAATGTTTGCTCATAAGCATAAAATGCGGGGGTATTTTCGCGGACAAGCACATTTTCGGCTTGCCACTGTTGGTAATAATCGCGGGCACGGGTATACACGTTCGGCCCGGTAGGTTGATCGTCGTCGTGAGTTTTTCCCTGTATAATCCGCACTATATTGTACGGGCTGAGATCGTAGTATTGCTGTTGTAGATCGTCATCGATCCGGTCATAGGGCTGGCTGATAACAGTTTGCAAGGCGGGAATGCGCCGGGTATTGTACCGGATACCGCGAAACGGTTTGACAACGGCCATGAAAGAATATCCTCCGTATGGATTAATCTGTTATCGGAGCATTGTACCAGCGCGCCGGATCGCGTCAAGATGGGGTAGGGGGAATATGGGCGATTTAACTATGTAGGGAATTTGTACAAAAAAGTATGCAGATGTTTAATTTAGCGCGATTTTACGTTGTGGTATACAGTTAGGGTAACAATGGCATCCTTAACCTACTATGCTAACCCTCAAAGGAGGCTTATATTATGCGGCATGTGCGAAAACTATTGACGGTCATTGTGGCGCTCATGGTGCTGCTCTCGTTGGTGAGCGCGGCCTGGGCGCAAGACGGTGGTGATGGGGGGCAAACGGTACATACCGTGCAGGCAGGAGAAAACCTGTATCGCATCGCGTTGCAATATGGCACAACGGTTGATGCGATTGCCAAAGCAAATAATGTTACGAATCCTAATTTGATCGTGGTTGGTCAGAAATTGATCATTCCGGTTAGTGGAGGGGTGGTTGTGCCGCCAACGCCGACAACTGCGCCAGTAAGTGCCACACCGATGCCAACGCCGGTTCCGGCCCCTGCGGATGTAGTGCATGTGGTTCAAGCTGGTGAAAACCTGTTCCGTATCGCGCTCAAATACAATCTGTTAACGAGCATTGTGGCGACTTATAACAACATCGAGAACCCGAATCTGGTGTATGTTGGGCAGGAAATTCGCATCCCGTCCGGGGCAACGGCGGCGGCAATAGCTGGTGCGGCGGGTACGCCTCAGCCAACGGCTGTCCCGGCGACGACGCAGGTTCCGGGCACTACTCCTGTAGCGACCTCTGTGATCGACAATCAAGCGTCCAATGTGGGGTTTGCCTATGGGGTGCAGGTTCACTTGCCGAATCAGGATATGGCGAGCGTGATCACGAAAGCTGATGCGTTGGATGTGACCTGGATCAAACAGCAGATTGAATGGGCTTTGTATGAACCGACGGTGGGTAACATCAACTGGACACCGATTGACGAAATGGTCAGTGCGGCGGATGCGGCGGGCGTGAATATTCTGTTTTCCGTGAATTCGGCGCCGAGTTGGGCGCGCGATTCGGATCAGGAAAAAGGCCCACCGAGCGAATACAATAACTATGCGAATTTTGTCGGCCAACTCGCCCAGCGCTATAAGGGCAAGGTGGATGCCTACGAGATTTGGAACGAGCAGAATTTGCGCCGGGAATGGAATACGCCCAATGGTATCAGCGCCGCCAGCTATGTTGAACTGCTACGGGTGGCTTACACCGCGATCAAGCTCTCCGATCCGGCGGCGGTTGTGGTGACGGGTGGTTTGGCTCCAACCGGCTATAACGATGGGGTTAATGCCATTGATGATCGCGTATACTTGCGCCAGATGTATGAAGCGGGCGTGGCAGAATGGTCAGACGCGATTGGCGCGCATCCGAATGGGTGGGCGAATCCGCCTGATAGCACCTGCTGCCGCAATAATCGTCCGGCGGTTCCCGGTTGGGATGACCATCCGAGTTTCTTCTTCAAGCAAACGCTGGCCGATTACCGCGAAATCATGAAGCAGTACGGCGATACCGGCACGTACATCTGGCCGACGGAATTTGGTTGGGGATCGAATGACGGTTTGAATGTGGAACCCGGCGTTGATTTCCCGGCGGATTACGAATTTGTGTCCTATACCAGCCTGGATGAGCAAGCTGCGTATATCGTGCGCGCCTTCCAACTTGGCCCGACGCTGGGCTATGTGGGGCCGATGTTCCTGTGGAATCTAAACTTCTGCGAGGTTGTTGGCGTGACCGGTGAGCAGTGCTTGTGGAGTCTGCTCGATCCGGTTGGCAATCCGCGCCCGGCGTATACGGCGGTGCGGGATATGGCGAAGTAGTAGTTTAGCCGTTAGCGATTAGCTGTTAGCATTTAGCAAAACTAAGAGCACCCGATCCTACTGGATCAGGTGCTTTTTGTTTGCGTGATGGGTTGTGCTTTTCTCGCGCGCTACGGGATTGATGACGCCGCCGTCGGGGTGTTGGTGAGTGTTGGCATGGGTGTGTCTGTTGGCGTGCTGGTCGGCGTTAGGGTCGGACTCGGCGTAATGGTTGGTGTATCCGTTGGCGTGAGGGTTGGACTCGGCGTGATCGTGGCTGTA
>JAFGJA010000364.1 GCA_016929355.1 Anaerolineae bacterium
AACCCGCCCCTACATCAACATTTTTCATCGCCTTATTAATCCTGTCCGTCCCTTGTCCCCCCCCCGGCGGAGAGGGAACTTAACCGCTCGCTGACTCCCCCTCGCCATGCGTGGAGAGGGGGGTGAGGTAAGTATCTATTGCACAGCCCGCAGCAATGCATCCACATGTGCGGCAGGCATCCCGGTTGAAGCGCCGCCCCCGGCTGATAGAATCAATCCCTTACCACCCGTTTTTTCAATACAGGCGCGCGCGTCCGCCTCGACCTGCTCCGGCGTGCTATTCACCAACACAGCCAACGGCGCGACATTGCCCATCAGCGCGATCTGCGGGCCAAGCGCCGCCTGCACCTCGCCAATATCCATCGTATGACTGAAATTGAACACATCAAACCCCGCTTCGGATAGGTGCGGCAGCAGGTGCGGGCAAGGCGTATCGTTGTGGTAAAATTTCACCAGACCATCAAACGCGCCGAAAATGCGCTGCAAAAGGGGCAGGGCGATCCGCTTGAACGCACGCGGCGAGAGCATCCCCATAATATCATCCAACAGCAAAATCCCCTGCGGTTCACGCAGACAGTCTAACTGCGCCTGCAAAAACGCGATCACCAGATCGGTGAAAATATCCAATACCGCTTGAGTGGCTTCCGGTTCCATCGCCGTTGCTTCGAGGAAGGGCGTTGTACCGAGAACATGAGTCGCCAATGCCAACGGGCCGCGCGCCGCGACGATGTGAATCCGGTACGGATCAGGTAAACCACCTTTTTGCTCCAGATCGATCAGGCGGCGCAGTACAAGCGGCATCATGCCATCGGTTTGCGGATCAGGGCGCGGCAAATTGGCCCATTGGTCCGGCGGCAGATCAAGGTGACGCAGCGCGGGCGGGGCATCCTGCCGCCACAGGATCGGCGTCCCGAACGCGGTGGGTTCCGCCGCCATGCCGTATTCCACCCAGAACCCCGGCACTAACACCAGATCGGGGAAGCGCTCGATCACGTGCAGGTGCGCCGCCAACCAGCGATCCGGGAACAGGAAGAAATCGAGCATGTTCATGTTCATGAAGCCCGGTATCCAGGGGCTATCCACGATCAGCGCCACCGGCACGCGATCCGTTTGTTCGCCGCGCGCCACCGCCATAAAATTGTCCCAATTCGCTTGATAAGACATGATTTCTCTCTCTGTAAGGGTTAGAATAGGTAACGTCACTGTTTATAACCAATGTAGGGGGTAAAATCCATGCAAGAAGTCTTTATTTTGGCGGGACAGTCGAATATGGTTGGGTACGGCAAAATCGCCGAACTACCGCGATCCATGCGCAAGCTGCCGCCCAACATCACGCTCAAGAATCACTGCCCACGCGGATTTTTCGCGCGGCGGCGCAAATTCGGCCCGGAGATCGCGTTTGCGAACGTGATCGCGTCGGCAATGCCAGGCACACAAGTTCTGCTGGTGAAATATGCGGTCAACGCGACTTCCTTGCTGGCGTGGTCGCCGGAATGGAGCGCGGAACAGGCCGCGCGCACCGCTAATGCTGATGTGGGGCCGCTCTATGCCACCCTGACTCAGCATGTAAAAAACGCTCTGCGCGGGCAATCGTTCCGCTTTGCGGGCATATTGTGGATGCAGGGCGAACGGGATGCGCTGTATCCCGACGCGGCCCAGGAATACAAGCGCAATTTTACCGCGCTGATCGCTCGTTTCCGCGCGGACACACATACGCCCGATCTCCCGGTGATTTTCGGCCAGATCATGCCGCCGGATGAATGGACCGGACGCGCTACTGTCCAGCAAGCGCTGGCATCCGTCGCGCAAACTGTACCGTACACGGCGCTGGTCCCCACCGACGATATACCGAAAGACAACGGACCCTTTCATTACGGCACGGCGGGGCAATTATTGTTAGGGCGGCGCTTCGCGGAAGCGTATTTGAAAATGAAAGGCTATACCACATGAGTGAAGATGCAAAGCAAACCATGAATCAAACTGTGATCGTGACCGGCGCATCGCGCGGACTTGGCGCGGCAGTCGCGCGGATTGTAGGCGAAATGGGCGCGCGCGTGGTCGTTACCGCACGTTCCGAAGATAAACTCGCGGAAGTCGTGACAGCGATTCAGGCAGCAGGCGGCGCAGCCATCGCCGTACCCGGCGACATCAGCGATCCGGTAGTTGTGCGCGCGGTAGTGGATGCTGCGATCACACATTTCGGGCAGTTGGATGCCATCGTGAACAACGCGGGCGTCTTGGAACCGATCACGCGCATTGCCGAAACGGACGCACACGACTGGCAGCACAATTGGACGATCAATGTGCTGGCCCCCGTGATGCTGACGCAGGCGGCACTACCCCATCTCCGCGCGCAAAAGGGGCGTGTGATCAACATTTCGAGTGGGGCGGCGGTGTCCGCGAAAATCGGGTGGGGCGCATACTGCACCACAAAAGCCGCGCTGAATATGTTCAACAGCACCTTAGCGCTCGAAGAACCGGTCATTACCGCCTTAGCCGTGCGCCCCGGCATGGTCGATACGGAAATGCAAGCCTTGATCCGGCGCGAGGGCGACTCCGCCATGACCGAGCAGGATCACGCTTTCTTTGTGGGACACCATCAGCAGGGCGAAATTCCCGCCCCGGCAATTCCAGGGCGCGCGATTGCGATCCTGGCGTTATATGCGCCGCCGGAGTGGAGCGGCGAGTTTATCCGGTGGGATGATGAGCGGGTCGAAACGTTGATCTCATAACCCATCAGCGCCAAACGATCCGCGCGTGAGTCGAGTTCAGGACTGCGGGTGGTGGTATACTGCACCTGCGTGTAACCTGGATCACAAGTGGAGTGTAAAAAAATGGATTTTACCTATAACGATGTCGCCAAAATGATCGATCATTCGCTGCTGAATCCAACGATTCCAGTAGCGGACCTTGAAGCAGGAATTCAAATCGCGCTGGCTTACGATGTGGCGAGCGTGTGCATTATGCCCTTCTATCTCAAACGCTGCGCGGACTTGCTCAAAGGCAGCACCGTAAAAGCCAGCACCACCATTGGCTTTCCGCATGGGGGGCATGTCACCGCGATCAAAGTGGCCGAAGCCGAACAAGCGCTCGCCGATGGCGGCGAAGAATTGGATATGGTGGTCAATATCAGCAAAGTGTTGAGCGGCGATTGGGAGTATGTCGCGGCGGACATCCGCGCTGTAACGGAAGTCACGCAGCAAGCCGGGCAAAAAATCAAAGTTATCTTCGAAAATTGCTATCTGAACGACGAGCAAAAGATCATGCTGTGCCAAATCTGCGGCGAGATCGGCGTGGATTGGGTCAAAACCTCTACCGGGTACGGGACGGGCGGCGCAACGGATGCCGACCTCGCCCTGATGCGCCACCATTCCCCCGCCACGGTGCAGGTCAAAGCGGCGGGCGGCGTGCGCACGCTGGACCGGCTGTTAGAGGTGCGCGCGCTGGGCTGTACGCGCGCGGGCGCAACCCGCACCGTGACCATTTTGGATGATGCCAAGCAGCGTTTGGGGGTATAGGTTCAGGCTGTTTTTGTAAGCGTTCAACCACCACAAAACCATTAAAGCGAATGATTAACAAAATGCATCTCGCTTTTATTTTTACGGTGCGTTTGGCATTTATCTGGCCCATCACTAGAATGTTAGAAATGCGTTATTGTCGGGATTGGGCCACTAACAGGCATAAGGAGATTTCGTTATGGCGTCGTTACCGGATTTTTTTCTGATTAACCCCACCGCCTGGAATTTTATTGTGTGGGATCGTTTTAATGTACCTCGCAATTACACCTTTGCCCCCACCAAACTCCAAAAACATGAAGGCATCGATTTGCGCGCCACCGACGATCATAACAACCCCGTGACCGTCTTTGCGGCGCAGCGCGGCATCGTCGATAAAGTGGGCTATTCGGCTGGGGGGTATGGTAACTATGTGCGGATTGTCCACAAATGGGGCGACCAAACTTATGTCACCTGGTACGGGCATCTTTCCAGTACAACTGCGCTGGCCGGTCAGTTTGTCTTAGCCGGGCAAAAAATCGGGATCGCGGGCACAACCGGCTTTTCAACCGGCGTGCATCTCCACCTGACATTGCAGCATATCGGGCACGGTTTGAGCAATTATGTCGTCGCCGATGTCGTCGATCCCGAACCCTATTTCCGGTTGGATGGCGGCCCCGAATTTGAGGAAGCGTGGTTTGTCAACGACATCACCATCCCGGATGGCACTAAGCTGACGCCCGGCGAAACCTTTGTCAAAACGTGGCAGATTCGCAATACCGGCACAACGACGTGGACGAACCAATATACGCTCGGTCATGCGGGTGACGAAAAAATGGGCGCAGCCGATGCGATCTCGGTGATCACGGATCAGGTGCGGCCAGGGCAATTGACCAATGTCTCGGTCAATTTCATCGCGCCGACCACACCGGGCAAACACGTCACCACCTGGATGATGTGCAACGCGGCCAATGACCCCTTCCC
>JAFGJA010000365.1 GCA_016929355.1 Anaerolineae bacterium
AGTCCCCTCTCTGCTTGCGGAGAGGGGATTTAGGGGTGAGGTTAAACGAAAATACGACATGAAGGCTTAACTTAATGCCTATGGGCTGGGGGGTGAGGTTTCACGTCCGCAAATGCGCGAGCTGTGTGTCTGGCTGCGCCGTAAAGGTGCGTAATTCGTCCGCATTCGCGCGGACCTTTTCCACACCTTCGACAAACACATCCACCAGATCGGTATCGCCCAGGAAAAATTGATGCGCGGTCCAGATCGTCGTTTGCGCGACTCGCTCGGCCACCGGAAAACTCATGCTGGCGAAATCCAGCCGGTCCTTGAAATGGCGATAGGTGAACGAATTTTCCTCGGTCAACTGGAACAGATCGTAGCGGTGCATCGGCGGATTCCCTACGCCGCACGGAATCCCTTCCGCCGTAAGCGCCGCCGTGAACTGCCGCGAATTGATCCCACCGAACGCCGCCGGGTCAAACTGCGAAAGATGGAGATAACTCGGCCTGCGAGTGACGCGCGCATCGACTTTTTGCGGCTTGATCCCTACCACCGCGTTTAAGCGCTCATCCAGATAATTCATGTTACGGTTGCGCGTTGCCGATTGATCCAGCAGCCGCGTCAGCGCCACTTCGAGCAAAGCCGCCTGCATCTCCGTGATGCGGTAATTGGCTCCCAGACGATAGACCTGTTTGGCCGCGTCTTTGGGTCGCCCGCAATCAATGATGCTGTGACACGCTTCGGCATACGCCGGATCATTGGTCGTGAGCAAACCGCCTTCACCGCTCGTCAGCGTTTTGGTGAGCTGCATACTAAACGATCCGAAATGCCCCCAACTGCCCACACCTTTGCCGCGCCATTGCCCCGCGTGCGCGTGCGCCGCATCCTCGATCACGATCAGATCGTGTTTCTCAGCAATCGCCAGGATCGCGTCCAGATCGACCACCGTCCCGCCCAGATGCACGGGGATAATCGCGCGCGTGCGTTCCGTGATCGCAGCTTCTATCGCTGCCGGGCTGATGCAGAACGTTTCGGGATCAATATCACAGATGATCGGCACTGCGCCCAGGCTCAACGGCGCCCAGGCCGTCGCCGCAAACGTGATCGCCGGGACCAACACTTCATCGCCCCAGCCAACTCCCGCCGCCATCAGCGCTGTGACGAGCGTCACCGTGCCATTCACGCACGCGATGCCGTAGGCTACGTCGTGCATCGCGCAAAAATCCGCCGCAAACTGCGCCGCATGGGGCGCGGGTTCAGGAAAGCCCCCATACACGCCGGAGCGAATCACTTCGACCACTGCCTGCTCATCCCGCTCATCCCGCACCGGCCAGACCGGAACCTGGGGATTAAGCGGTTTGCCGCCTAACAATGCTAATTTTTCCATCACAAAATCCTTTTTTCCACCATAACGCGAAATCTCTATAGTTCCAACTTGTACAACTATGTACAGGCAAGCTGTTTATGCAGGGGTAACCCGCACCGGCTGAACTACAACAGCCTCTATCCCGTCGCGCAGGGCATTCGGGATTGCTTTCCGCATGATATTGTAGGACGCATTCACATCGGCGTTGATGACACGCCCATCGCTGGCGCGGAACAAGCCACGCTGAATACGTCTACCTGCGTAAACTTTATGTTTACCGATGGGTTCATCATCCAAAAAACTACACTTGGAAGTGTAGCTTTCTTCGACCAGTATGACTTGAATCCCGGCAAGTTGGGCTTTGTAGGTTAGCATCTCGATGAAGCGCGCATGGGGAATCTGGACGAAATTCTGGTTGGTGCGCTTGCCCAGTGGGATGTTCTGTTTCCCCCCGTCATTCTTGCCGATGACTAGCGTACCGATGTTGTAGAAGACCAAACCATTGATGAGCCGCCGACTCACCTGATGCAAATACGCTTCGATCCGGCGATTGCGTTTGTCGGTCAATGTCTCAAGCCGCCATGAGGTGTGTTGTCTGTCAGGGAGCGCTTGTTGGAGTCGCGCGCGTTCCTTGTTGTAGTACTGGTTGATCGCCTTGAGCGGTCTGCCGTTAACCAGAAGCGGGGCAAACCCCGGCTGGTTGAAGGTTACAGCCGCCAGATTGTCCAACCCAATATCGATGCTGGCAACACGGTCACGGTTCAGATCAGGCGGATCGACTTCCACCGTATAAACCACTTCGACCACATAATGTGTCTTGCGCGGGAGAATGCGGACTTGATCAAACGTTTCTTGCTGCGTTTCGATCAGGATGCCCAATTGTGAAGGCTGAAGCTGCCCCGTTTTGTTGAACACACGCTTGCTAATGACCTGGATGGTGTAGGTCAGCAGGTTGCGCCCTCTGGTCTTGTGCTTGTAGCCGGGCATTTTCGGTCTACCGTTGAATTTCTCAGGCTGGTCGATCCAGGCTTGCAGGGCTGCCAAAAACGATTGCCAATTATGCGCTACTTGCTTGAGTACCCACTGCGACACCTTACGCGGTAGCGCGCAGTAATCCGGGTCGCGTTTCATCACCTTGTTCAGGTGTTCATACGACAAACACTGCTGGCGAAAAATGAAAGATTGGCGGACTAAATAGTTGGCGGCGTTATACAGATTCTTTGACAGCCAACTGGCTCGGTCAATCGCTGCCCACCTCGCATCATGCAGGTCAATGACATGTCGTTCAACCAATTGCATCGTGATGGTGGTCATGCTGCCAACCTCGATTTAACAACTGATCTGCATTCCTATTGCCTGAATAGTCTGTTCATTATTGTACGTAAACGTACATCGTTGACAACATTTCAAGCTAACGTCAATAATACTACACAGTGTAGCAGATTTTTCTATTTTTTAGGGAGTTCACCATGCCGCCACGAGCGGCGACACATCAAAAAGATGAAAATAGGGTTTTCTTTTGCCTTTAACCTCGTTTTTCTCTG
>JAFGJA010000366.1 GCA_016929355.1 Anaerolineae bacterium
GACCGGTGCTCGCGCACATGAATTTGTTATCACGCGCCACAACCACATTCGGCAGGTTCAGAGACCACTCCGCCACATCTTCTACATCCACTGTCCCGGCAATATTATGCCCACAGTGGCAAACATATACTCCAACTCTTGGTTCGCTCATGTGGACCTCCTATTCCGGCATCGCTGGCATCGGCAGCGCTTCTTTGGGGCGGCGAGCGGGACGCTCTTTCGGCGGCGGCGATTCTTGAATCTTGCTGACGATAGATTTCGCATCAACAAATTCCTGGCCGAAGCCGAGGTCTTTTGGTTTCAAGCCAAGCGCCAGACCAATAACCTGGGTGAAGTACAGCACGGGAATTTCGTAAGATGACCCAAACCGCCGGTTCGCCTGACTCTGATAAACGTCCAGATTCAACTGGCACATCGGGCAAATGGTCACGATAGCATCTGCACCACCATCGGCAGCATTTTTAATAATCTTATGGATCATCTCAAAGGCAGTTTCTTCGCTGATCTGGGTCATGTGACCGCCGCAGCAGAAGGTTTTGAGCGCGAATGGTGTCGCTTTTGCGCCCAAGGCCTCAAGCATCTTATCCATCATCATCGGTTGCTCGGTGTCATCAAGCGCGGATTCAGGGCGCGCGATCAAACAACCGTAGTAGGCGGCTAACTTCAAACCGTAGAGCGGACGCTTGGCCCGTTCTTTGAGTGTATCCAGGCCAATATCGTTGATCACCATCTCAACCAGATGGCGCACCTTGATCGTGCCCGGATCGTAATGCAAATTCCCCGCAGCCAGGGCTTTATTCACGTTCGCGCCCAGTTCCGGGTATTTGCCCATATTCTTATCGGTTTTATGCAGATTGAAATAACACGCGCTGCACGGCACGACGACTTCCGTTGCGCCTTCATCCGCCGCGAGCGCCAGATTGCGCGCCACTAGCGAATACGCCGGCAGCCGGTTCACTGAAAAATACTCAGTCGCGCCGCAGCAGTTCCAGTCGTTGATCTCATCCAGGCCAAAACCGAGCGCCTTTGCCACCGCTATACTGGAAGCAGCGTAAGCGTGATTGTCATGCTGCATCGAGCAACCGGGATAATACGGGTATGTCTTCGTGCTCATGACCGTCTGCCTTTCGCCGCAATGGATTTGGCTTCCGCCAGAATCTTCTGCAATTGCTCCGTGTTCTTAATGGATGCCGGACGGAGCGCCAACCGGTTGCGCCGCATCATGCCCACGCCCATCATGCCCAATTTCACTACATTTTCGGGGTGATGGAACAGGTGATAACGGGTCGCCAGTCCAGCTTCAAAACTGCGTCCGCGTTGCTCGACAAACCCGATGAAGGTTTCCGAGAATTTGGCCGCTTGTGGATGGTCATAGCGCCCGGCATGGATCGCCATTTCCTTAAGCGTATACATAATATCCGTAATAGGAATTTGTTGTGGGCAGCGTGCCGTACAAGCATAACACGACACACAATACCAGGGGGTATTGCTGCTCAACACCTCGTCTTCCAGACCTGCGTTAATTAACGCGAAGATTCCGCGTGGAGTGTGATCCATATCCGGCCCTGATGGACAGGACCCACCACACGACCCACATTGAAGACAATGTGCCAGCAACTCACCACCGGGGGTTGCCTCCACAACCCGATCAAACAAGGTGGTTCCATTTTTTGCTTTCAAAGGAAATTACCTCCTAACCCTTGAGGTCTATCCAAACCATAAATGCTGCCGTGTGAGAGCAGAGGACAATCAGTCTATTGGGTTTTTGGTTCGGTTTTTCAATTCTGCGCGCAAGGGAGATTAAAACTTTATTTTCCCCGAACAAATACTACTTTGTAACCTAATAAATTGCTCCTTCCCGGTTCATTTGCACCATCATCAATTGATATTTTTGTCACAATTGCTGAATAACTTACTCGTTATTCATTAAACTATATATGAATTCCCCTTGTGTAGTATCATAACTGCACAAAGCGTAGTGCAATCTATCATATTTACTTTGTGAAAGAATATACCAGCTTAGGCGCTTGATAGTGATGCTCGATCTAACCAATCCGATTCGTTTATTAGTATACTTGTACTATTCATCCAGATTGACAAGGCCGTGCGTCACGCTGTATACCGCCACCTGTAACCGATTTTTGAGATTGAGTTTATCGTAAACACTGCATAGATGATTCCGGACCGTATGCTCGGAAATTTGCAAGGCTGCACCAATATTGCGGTTGGTCAATCCACGTGCCACAAATTTCAGGATGTCACTTTCACGCGGAGTCAGATTCGGATTCGGGACAGCGCGCAAACAGAGCGAACAATTGCTGCTGTTCAGACGGTTGATCAACATGGTAACTGTCGTTAATGACATGGCGGCTTCGCCCGCATACAGCCCCCGCAAGCGGGCAAAGAGTTCATCTGGCGAGATGGTTTTTTGCAAATAGCCGGATGCGCCAGAGAGCAGCGCCCCCAAAAGACCATTAGGATTAATGTCGGTGGTTAGCACAATGAGGTGAACATCGGGCCACTGTTGTTTGATGAGTTTCAACAGTGAAAAACCATCACACTCGCGGGTTTCGACTTCCAATAACATAACATCCGGTTGTATGTCAGCCACCATATGCAGGGCTTCTTTGCACGTATCACATTCACCAACAACCACCATATCCGGTTGCGATTCGATCAGGCGCGCGATACCGGCTCGGAATAATAAATTGGAATCGACCAGCATCACGCGCAGTTGGGTATTTGATGTTCCCATCGACACACCACCAAACAAAATATATAGTACAAAATGAACGGATGTTTGTAGTAGTTTTGTACAGTTTCTAATTATCTAACCTTAGTATACACCAGAATTTCCCCTTTTGGCGATTCCGGCGCACAATGAGATTGCATTGCCCATTCAGGTCTATATGGCAAATGAGGAGGGTTTACCATGCGAGATCGTATAATCGTTGCGTTCTGCTGGCTGTTGCTCATGGGCACAACCAGCAGCGCGGCGGAGACTCCCCACCAATCCGGCGATCCACTCGCCATTTTCCCCGACACAACCGCAGGTATTCATGTCTTTAACGATCAAATCGATGTTCATAATCTCTCAGAGGCGCAAGCCGAGTTTGCGGCAATCCATTATGATGGCACACAAAAACTCACGCTGGCCGGGGCGCAGCGTTTGCGCGCGTATAACCCCAATTTTGTCGTGTTGCATTACCGGCTGGGGTTGGGCATCGGCTACCGGGTGGCAGATGCCAACTGCCAACCTACCGGGGAATACCTGTCTTTCATTCATGGCAATGACTGGGTGCAGGAATGGCCCGGCGATGACGTGATTCAGGAGGATTGGCTCTATCACCGCGACGGACAGCGCGTATATTGGTGCGATTGGGGCTGGTATCTGGCGGATATACAGCATCCCGGTTGGCGCGCGTGGTGGCTTGACCAGATCACAACGCAACTGGCCGACAATCAAAACAACGGGCTGTTTGCCGACAGCGTGACCGTCCCGAATTTTCTCGGCGGCTATTCATGGTTCCCTACTCTACCGGACTATGACGAAGCTTTCGAAGCGGAATGGACCGCGCGCCTTAATGATTGGATGGTGTGGGTCAATACGGCGTTTGGCGATGAGTACGTATTGATCGTCAATGCGGGGCAGCTTGTCACCTCGCGCGAAACCACCGATTACAGTTTGGCGGACGGGGTGATGATCGAGGGCTTCGCCGGATGGGGCGAATATGAGCGTTTCGAATTTGGCGACTGGCAGTTACAGATGGATCGGGCGCTAAATCTGATCAATCAAGATCGCGCGGTGATCCTGCAAAGTTACGTGTGGGACACGCCCGAACGCCTGTGGACGCTGGCGAATTACCTGCTGATCAAAGGATCGCGCACGTATATCAATCTTGAAGTCACGCAGGATGCCGAGTGGTTCCCCGAATATGATATTCCCATCGGCGCGCCGCTTGATGCGTCCCCGGCGGCGATTCAGGATTTGCAGCATGAAGCAGGTTTGTACGTTCGACCTTATACCAATGGCCTGATTGTCGTGAATCCCGATCCCTACGGATCGCCGCGCTCGTTGGCGCTTGACCAACCCATGCACCTGATCACGGATGCAACCGGCGGCGGCGATCTGCCGGAGAATGCGGCTATATCCGGTTGGGGCGTGATCACGTCCGAAGTCTCGGCGATTACGCTCGATCCCGGTCAGGCCGCGATTTTGCTTGGCGAAGTGGGGGAAAGTGCCGCGCAAGTTGTCACGGCAGAATCAGAAGCCGCGTCAATTTCGGAGCAAGCGTCGGCGAGTCCCGCCACCGATCTAAGTATCGATCTAAGCGCCGATCTCACGGCGTTTCACCGGAGCGGGCAAACATTTTTGCTCTGGCCGGAAGTGCCGGATGATCTGCAAATGACGTATTCGATTTACCGTTCTACGGCCCCACTCACCGCCAACAATCTCACACAGGCGCAAAAACTGACCGAAATACCACAGGGGTCCGGCATCTATTGGACCGAGCGAGTCCGCGCGCTTGATCCCCCCTGGGAAGATAGCGGGTATGTCTCGCTGCGGAATTACGTGATCGATGACCGGGGCGAACAATTGCCCGATGGGATGGGGTTGTTCGTCTGGAGCACGCACGAAAACGGTGATTTTTACTATGCGGTCACAACCCGCTCTGACGATTGGGTAGGCACAGTTGGTCCCATTACCGAGCAGATCAGCGATCCGGCAGCGATTCGCGTCTGGCAAGCGGCGGATGGTCTCAGCCGGGTATACACGCAGTTTATGGATTACAGCACCTATAACAATTCGTTTGATGCGCCGCGTTACAGTAATTTCTGGATGGGCTTGCCCAATTGGGAAGAACTCGAAACTATGGCCGCGCAGCAGCAATATGCCTATAACTACTGGGTCGGCTTACCCACACCGGAACTTTGCGAGGGCACAGTGCCGGACGTGCTGCCGTTGGTGCTGCATATCGAAGGATGGGGATCACGTTACACCGCCCCCGCCGATGCGCTCTATTTCTGCGCCGTACATCTGTGGCCGGATGATCCGAATCAAAGCTGGTATTTCGGCTTTAGCGCCACACACGATTATCGCCGGGATGCGCTGGCGGCCTCCGGTCCCATTGTGAACTACACCGAAGAACGCATTTTGCGCGCGCTGCATGAAGTGATCGCAGATCCCGATCTGCCGACTATCGACGAGAACCGCATCTATGTTTATGGGCATTCGATGGGCGGCACAGGAGCATTGGCGTTTGCGCAGCGCTACCCGCAGATTTTCGCCGCCGCGTTTGCCAACCAACCCATGATGAATTTTGCGACGGCGGAGGAGTGGGTGAACGAACTCCGGCAAAAATGGGGATCGCAGGAAAACAATTTCCCGATTGAACTGCGCGGACCGGATGCGGCGCATCTCGCGGCGTATCAGGGTACGGGCGTGTGGGATTGGCAGAATCTCGGCGGTCAGCTAGCCGCACGGCGTGGGGATGAAATGGCGTTTATCGGCATCATACACGGAATACAAGACTCAGTGATCGATTGGGAAACCATTGTGCAGCCCGCTTATAAAAACTTTTACACGGGGAATCGCGGTTTTCTTGGCGTGATCACGAATGACGATCATACCTGGATCGGGTTTATTGAGCATCCGAATTATGCGTTTTACGCGCTCAACTTCCCGCGTGATGAGAGTTTTCCCGCGCTGACTCATGCCTCCGGGAGTCTAGCCATGCCGCCACTTGAAGCGGGTACGTATAATCTGACGCTCGAATGGTCGTCGTCGATCAACGATTTTGCCGGATTGCCCGTTGATACGCCGGATGAGTGGGTGATCACGCTGCGCAGCATGGCGGGTGAGCAAACGGTGGATGTTACGCCGCGCCGCTTGCAACAGTTTGTGATTACGCCGGGCGTGACCTATCAATGGGAGAATCGCCGGGCGGATAATGGTGAGTTGATGCAATCGGGAACCATCACGCCGGATGCGGACGGGTTGCTCACCGTACCCTTTTTCATCGTGAGCGAAACGGGGAACCAGTTGATCATTCGCCGCTAGCTCCTCATGGGGAAAACAAATAGATTCCGCATGATGACGGAGGGGCGAACGCGAACCTGCGGTTCGTCATGTGTTCGCCCTGGACCGACACACTGGTCGGCCCCTACATGGTCTGCGTTTGAATTGTTTTCTCCATAAGTTGGTCGCCTACTGCGTTTTTTCGCCTAACCAATACTCGGCAAACAGCGCCCATTCCGGCGAATCGGTGAATTTGTACTCGTACAAACCCACGCCTTTCACC
>JAFGJA010000367.1 GCA_016929355.1 Anaerolineae bacterium
AAGCCGATCTCGCCCGCGATACGGTCAAAGTCGATGGGGAAGCGCTCAAAGCGCCGAAGTTTGTATACTATTTGATCAACAAGCCGAATAATGTGATCTCCACCAACCGGCGGCAGGGCAAAGAAAAGCGGCAGATGGTGAACGAACTGGTTCCGCATGAGGGGCATTTGTTCACGGTAGGGCGTTTGGATGCCGAGAGCGAAGGGTTGATTCTGCTCACGAATGACGGCGAATTGGCCGATAAATTGATGCATCCCCGCTACGGCCACCAGAAAACCTACGAGGTGCTGGTGTATGGACATCCCACCGCGAAAGCGCTCGAAGCGTGGCGCAATGGGATCGAGTTGGATGGTAAGAAGACGCTGCCCGCTAAGGTGCGCGTGATCGAGGAGCGCGCCGACGATACGCGGCTGCAAATTGTGCTGCGCGAAGGGCGCAAACGCCAGATTCGACGCATTGCCAGCCAGATCGGACACCCGGTTAAGCACCTCATCCGCACCAAGATCGAGTTTCTGGAAATCGGCAATCTCAAACCGGGGCAGTGGCGTGAGCTTTCGGCGGCAGAAGTGCGCCAACTCAAAAAGGCACATTAGCGGCAGCATACATTGAGAACGACACAGCCTGAGTTCAAAATACAATGACATCTTCTGATTCTTCCTCAGCCGAGCGCATTCACCCGATTGTGCAAAACCAGGAACGTTATACCCTGCGCCGCCGCTTGCTGCACGGTGTTGTGCTGCGCCTGGTGGGATTCGGGATGCTGATTAAGCCGCATATCGAAGGGCGGGAACTTGTTCCGGCGAATGGCCCGACGATCTTTATCATGAATCACATCGGGGCGATTGATCCGTTTGTGGCGGTGGGCGCGGTGCGCTCGCGGTATATGGTCCCCATGTCGAAGATCGAAAACTACAGCCATCCGATTCTTTCATTTATGGCTCATGCGTGGGGCGTGTTCCCGGTGCGGCGCGGCGAGGTGGACCGGTTGGCGCTCACCAGTACGCTCTGGTTATTAGAGCAGGGGCACGCGGTTTTGATGGCTCCCGAAGGCACGCGCAGTCCCAGCCTGATCGAAGCGAAAGAGGGCATGACGTATATCGCTACCAAAGCTAACGCGATCATTGCCCCGATTGGTCTGGACGGGACGGATCGTTTTCCCGGCGATTTGAAACGGCTGCGGCGCGCACCGGTCAGTATCCGGTTTGGGCGACCCTTCCGGCTCAAGATCGGGGACCGGCGGCGCATCCCGCGTGACGAAATGGCGCAGATGACGCGCGAGATCATGTGGCAGTTGGCGACGCTGCTGCCGGAACAGCGCCGGGGCGTGTACAGTGATCTGGATCAGATGACGACGGATACGCTTGATTTCCTCGACGGATAGAAAATATAGCCGGTATGTTCAGGCTGTAGTTGGTTCCATTTGGTTGTTGCGACGACTCCACCCCCCTTTATAATGGAGCCACTCATTTCGTGTTGATTAAGGAGTGTTGTTGATGGCGCAAACCGGACCGAATTATGCTTACTTTGAAGGCAAGATAGTCCCCATTGCAGAAGCTAAACTTAGCGTGATGACGCACGCGCTCCATTATGGAACCGGGGCTTTTGGGGGGGTGCGGGCCTATTGGAATGACGAGGAAGAAGAACTCTTTATTTTCCGCCCGCTCGATCACTTCAAACGTATTCTGAATTCGGGCAAAATCCTTTTGATGGACCTGCCCTATACGCCGGAATCCATGCTGCAAATTTTGTTGGACCTGCTGCGCAAAGAAAATTATCGCGGGGAAAACGTCTATATCCGGCCCTTGATCTACAAATCGACGCCGGTGATCGGAGTGCGTTTGCACGATCTGGATGACGATTTCACCATGTTCGCGCAGCCCTTCGGCAGCTATATTCCGAACGAGGAAGGGGCCAAAGTGACGGTGTCGGCGTGGCGGCGCATTGATGACAACGTGATCCCGGCGCGCGGCAAAATCACAGGGGCGTATGCCAATTCTGCGCTGATCAAGACGGATGCTTCGCTCAAGGGCTATGATGAAGCGCTGGTGCTGGATCATAACGGGCATATCTCCGAAGGCAGCGCCGAGAACTTTTTTATGGTGCGCGATGGGGTAGTGATCACGCCGCCGATTTCAGGGAATATTCTCGAAGGCATCACCCGGCGCTCGGTTATCCAGTTGATCCAGGAACAAATGAACCTGGACGTACAGGTCCGCGAGATTGACCGCACGGAAGTGTTCGTAGCGGACGAGGCATTCTTCTGCGGAACCGGAGTCCAGGTTATCGCTATTGCCGAAGTCGATCACCGTAAAGTCGGTGATGGCACGATGGGGCCGGTAGTGCGCCAGGTGCGCGAGCTATATCACGCTGTCGTCCGGGGCAAGCTCCCCCAGTACCGTGACTGGAATGTCCCGGTCTACCGGGCCGAAACCGAAGCGATCTCGTAATGTGATTCGGGCGAGGACCAGCAGCAGGCCGACGTGCTGCACCATCAGATCGGTATCGACCATGCAGGTCACGCCCGAAATCTTCGAATCACGCTGCTCCATGAACCAGCGCATAAACATATAGACCATCCCCGCAATCCCTGCGACAATCGCCACAAAGCGCGTTTTGCCGTTTTTGGTCGCGCCAGCAATGGCAAAGGGACCGGCAAACATCACCACACGGGCAATATAAGTGCCAAAAAAGACCTCCCGGTGACAGAGTTCGGGGTCGAGATCGTTTGGGTTGAACATATAGCCAAAGGCGAATGTTTTATCAATGAAGATCGCCAGCAGCACCGCAATGCTGATATTGGTCCCAAAGGAAGACCCTTCCATCAGCAAGAGAATGACATTGACAAAAAACAAGACGTAGAGTGTAATACTCCACCCTAAACCGCCCGCATCAGGACCCAGCGCAGAAATGATCTCTTTGAATTCGTCCATTTTTTTCCTCCAGGGATAGAATCGTTGGTGTCTGTATTGTACCGGGTTCGCCGGTCAAGGAAAATTCCGATCAACGCGGCAGGGCGGGCGGCATGAATGTCCAATTTTCCACCGGGCGCAGATTAAGCCGCCGGACCTGTTGATCGACTTCATAAGGGGAGCGAAATTGCAGGCTGGCAACGGGTGTGGTTGGGGTCAGATCGTCCGGGGCCACGTCAAAAATCGCAATGATCCCCGCGTCAGGATAGAGCAGCACCGCGTTACCCACATCCAGCAGGGTGAGATTCCCCTGCGAGATACCCACCCCGCCCGGTTCGCCATACTGATCCAACACCAGTTGCAGCGTGCCGTAATGCAGCAGTTCGGCATCGTCGGCGGTATCGACGCTCACCGTTACGATCAAGACACAGGTCCCTTCCTCAAACCGGAAACGGGGTGCGCGTCCGCTCTGGACTTTGGCGCGGCCAAACGATGCTTCAAGCTGGGTGATCGTCGTGACGCCGAAGTCAATGCCTGCCACACTTTCGAGGGGAAATAGCCGGGTGCAGTCTTGCGCTGTCGAAGATGTTGAAGAAGATGTTACCGAGGTGGGAAACGTGAACGGCGAGGTCACAACCGGCGTCTGGGGGGCGGTGGGCAAGATAAATGCTGTGGCGTCGGCCTGGGGTGTATTGGTTGTACTATCCGGCGTATCAGTGGGGCGACCCGGCAAGCCGCCCGTGAGCGCGCTGACACTTTGGGCGGGCGTTGGCGTCAGGGGTGTGACCGTAGCGGACGAATCGCCGGTTTTATCCCCGCTTGAACAACCGGACACAATCACACTGAGCGCTGCGCCCAGCACAATGAACACAATAAACACGAATACTCCGGTGATGGTGGTTGTTTTACGTTGCATAGGTCTGGTTTAATCCGGGTAAGCTGCCGCTTGCTCATGCAGGTGTTGAATCGCGGCGACGGCTTCGGGATTCACCAATGCGGTCAGGTTGCCCAATGGCTCGCCCAGATAGGCGGCGCGGATTACACGGCGCATGACTTTGGCGTTGCGCGTTTTGGGCAAGTCCGCCACAAAATGGACCGTTTTCGGCGCGAGCGCTTTACCCAACGCCTGCGCGACCCAGGCCACCAGATCGTGTTGCAGCGCGGCATCCGGTGTGAGCGAGTCGCTTAAGACTACAAAGGTGACGATTATCTGCCCCTTGAGTGGGTCCGGTACACCAATGGCGGCTGCTTCGGTCACGGCGTCGTGATTGACCAGAATGCTCTCGACTTCGGCAGGACCGACGCGCTTGCCCGCGACTTTGATCGTGTCATCGGAGCGCCCCAGGATGTAGTACAGGCCATCGTCATCAATCGCGGCGAAATCGCCATGCACCCACACATCCGGCCAGCGCCGCCAATACGTATCGAGATAGCGTTCGGGGTCTTGCCAGAAGCCGCGCGTCATGCCGATCCAGGGTTGGCGGATGATCAGTTCGCCGACTGCACCCCGCACCGGCTGCCCATCCTCGTCCACCACATCCGCCGCCATGCCCGGCACAGGGCCGGAAAATGCGCAAGGTTTGAGCGGCAGCAGCACATTGCCGGAAACAATGCCGCCGCTCGTTTCCGTGCCGCCGGAATAGTTGATAATCGGCACTTCGCTGCGTCCGACGACTTCGAAAAACCAGCGCCAGGGAGCCGGATTCCACGCTTCGCCGCTTGAGCCGAGAATGCGTAACGAGCTAAGATCATGCCGCTTGACCGGATCATCGCCATGTACCATCATCGCGCGGATGAAGGTCGGCGCAACGCCCAGACATGTGACCTGATGCCGCTCGACCAGCGCCCAGATGCGATCCACATCGGGATAATCCGGCGCGCCATCATAGAGCATCATACTCGCGCCGATAATCAGCGTGCCGAAGATCATCCAGGGACCCATCATCCAGCCCATATCGGACATCCAATACATCGTATCGGAGGGTTGCAGATCGAAACCGTGCGCGATGTCCTGCGCCGCCTTGATCGGGAAACCACAATGCGTATGGACTGCGCCTTTAGGCTGCCCGGTTGTGCCGCTTGTATAGATGATCATGATCGGGTCTTCGGCGGCGGTGCGTTCGGTGGGTGTGTCAAAAGGCTGGCCCGCGATGAAATCATCCCACCAGAGATCGCGCCCCGGCGTGAGCGATATAGCATCCAGTCCGGTGCGCGGCACGACGATCACCGTCTGCACCGATTCAACGTCGCTCAAGGCTTCATCGGCAATCGCTTTCATAGGGACGGTCTGCCCGCGCCGGAACTGTCCATCGGCCACAAACAACGCTTTGGCGTTGGCATCGGTCAGGCGGGAGGTGATGGCATTGGCTCCAAAACCGGAAAACAGAGGCAAAATGATGCCGCCGATCTTGGCGATGGCGAGAAACGCGATTACGATTTCCGGGATCATGGGCATGTACAGGCCAATCGCATCACCTTTGCCCAACCCTTGCGCGTGTAACGCCGCCGCCACCTGATTCACGGCGCGGAACAATTCACCATAGGTGAGGCTGCGCGTCGGTCCGTCTTCGCCTTCCCATTTGAGCGCGATCTTGTGTTCCGTTGGTGTCCCGATCCATCGATCCAGGCAGTTATGAATGCTGTTCAATTTGGCTCCGACACACCATTCCGGCCACTGAATCCCGCGCGAGAGATCGACCACCTCGGTATACGGTTCGTAAAATTCCAGATCGAGATCGGCAAAGACGGCTTCCCAAAACCAGCTAATATCGCTGGTGGAGCGCTGCATTAATTCGTCAAAGGTAGCGATATCGTAGCGATCCATGAAGCGTTTGAGGCGGGAGTTTTTCACATACGTGCCGTTCGGACGCCAGACAACCGGCTGGTCGAGAAATTGTGGGGTAGACATTCAGACTCTATTTTCCTATGGGTAGTAGGGGTTTAGCATATAGGGTTGATTTTAACCCGTTACCCCATAAAGCTAAAACCCACCGGTTGCCCGACGCTATGTGTACCGGGCGGCCAGGACGGTTTACACTGGATGGGGAATTGGCACTTATGCCGGAGGATTCATGCGCCGCCGTGTCATCATCATTATCACCAGCCTTATGTTCACCATCCTCTCGCCGGTATGGGCGGCTCCGGTAGGTGATACATACCTTATTTTCGCCTGGGATGGATCGCTGTTTGCGCACGCAATCAATGCGGGTTCGGTGACGCTGATCGGTCCGGCATCGGCGGCGTTGACCACCGAACTACCGGGCTATGATGTGTATACCCTGGCATCAGCGCCGTTCACCATGCCGCCGGATGAGGGGTATGGGTTTCAGCATGGCGTGTGGTCAAGCGATCATAGTCAATTGGTGTATTTGGAAATTGCCCCGCCGCACTATCGCGTGCGGTTGCAAACGGTAGCGGGCGATAATCACCTGCTGATCGCGGATCAATTGAGCGCCACACGCGGTTATCTCGATCCGGTGGGTTGGACAGCCGATGGCGCGCTGGTGCTGGTGGAGCGTGTGTTGCTCAATTACCTGACCGGGATCAGCGTATGGTGGCTCGATCCGGCGACGGGCGCGCTGGACCGGCAAACCTTCCAGCCGGTGGATCGCCTCAGTGGGCGCAGCGCGTTACTGCCGCATGGCGGAACGGTCTTTCTCGGTTTCAACCTGACGCAAGAAGTCGGCTATCTGTACGACATTCATAGCGGGCAGGTGCGTACTTTTGTCACGCAGTTGAATCAACTGCTGCCCCCGGCCAAAGGCTTTAACCATTACCCGTTACAGGTCTGCGGCGCACTCAGCACGGCGGATTTGGCGACCTTCACCACGCACATCCAGACCAGCACGGTAGCGGCGGTTCATCCCGATCAACCCGCGCCGTTTTTGCACTGGCCGTTGCCGGATGATGCGCGCAGCATTACCTGCTATCCCGATGCGGAGTGGACGCACGCCAATTTTGACGTAACATGTCCGAGTCAGGCGCGCGATTATACCGGACACCAGGGGACGGATGTGGGTGGCCTGCCGGACGGACTCGCGCCCGGTACGCCTGTTTATCCCGCCGCACCGGGCGTTGTGGTGGCGACATACCGGGACTGTTTGGGGCAGAATCCATCGTGTAACGGATCGTATGGGAATACGGTCACGTTGGAGCATGTGTTGGTGGTGGATGGGGCAGCGCAAGTGTGGTATACGGGCTATGGGCATCTGCAAACGGTCCTGGCGGAAAATTACACCTACCTCGCGGCGCTGGATGAACCGTTGGCGCTCTCCGGCGCAACCGGGACCGGCGGCGCGCATCTGCATTTTGAGGTGCGGGACGTAACGCAATGGGTCGATCCCTGGGATGATCACGCAGGGGACAGTCTCTGGTTGGGCGGCAATGCGCAGCCGTTGGCGCTGGTGAGTGCGTTTGACGCGGACACTGTGCCTGAAGTGCTGGCGATCTGCACCAGCTATAGCGGGAATAATATTCGCAGTGGTCCCGGTACGGCTTTCGGGACGATTGGGAAGACGGTCCAGGGCACGACCTATCATGTGCTTGACATCACCTTTGTGGATGACGCTGCCGCACGCGGCGATTGGTATCATGTGCGCTATGAGGGCGGTGCGGGGTGGTTGTGGTCGGGCGTGGTGAATTGCGGCCTCACCCCCTAAATTCCCCTCTCCCGCCAAGCCGGAGAGGGGGACTTGAA
>JAFGJA010000368.1 GCA_016929355.1 Anaerolineae bacterium
GATCAAACAACGGCAAGGTTTCTCGCTAGAAATCGTCATTCCGTCTGCCGCAACTTGATTGCGGTCTACTGAAGTTCTGTGTACCACATGACAGCTTGCGTCTGCCTCTCTATGTTGGGCGGTATGGACGACGGCGTTGGATCCAGCGTACCCCCGCTATCGCCGCTGGCCTGACGGACCACATTTGGTCTGTTGAGGAGTTGTTGATTTTCAAAGTTCCGCCGCCACCTTTTGTGCCTCCTAAACGGTACGGACGACCACCTAAACCAAGACTTGTGGATGTTGCCGCATGATCACGTTATTCTGCGGAATTGCCCCAATTTTTGTCCGATCTTGCTTTTGGAATACGTTGGCGCAATTATACCGATCCCGGTTTTTTTTAGACTGTCCCCCGCAATGAGAGCCATGCGCTGCAGATCCTAATTGTATTCCTTATATTCGCTGGGAACAGGCTCTGCTCCGTCCCATACGACCCTCCGGAAGTGGTTAGGATCGGTGTTTCCCTCGGAGTTGATGAGGAGCACCTGTGACTTCCGATCAAGCCCTAGCTTATTGCGTAGGTCCGCCAATTCTGGACGTTCCATAATGAACATCAAGGCTCCCAAGGTCACCGCGCCGGATTCGCCTGACACGATGAAGGGGTCACCTTTGAGCGGTACACCATAAACGCGCATCCCTTTCGCCGCAACATAATCAGGGCATGACAGAAACATATCTGCGCAGTCACGCAAAATTGACCATGCCAATGGACTGGGGTCACCACAGGCCAATCCCGCCATGATCGTATCAAGATCACCTGAAAAGCTGTGTGGCTGTCCGTCGCCTAGTTTAGCCGAGTGGTAAAGACAAGCAGCTTTATCTGGTTCCACGATAACTGCAACCGGATCGTTCGTCCCGAACAACTGGTGGTAAAACCCAATTACTGAGGCTGCCAGTGCGCCGACACCTGCTTGAACAAAAACGTGGGTAGGTTTGACAATTCCCTGACCGGCAAGCTGTTCCTGTATCTCGCTGCACATCGTCGTATAGCCCTGCATCACCCAGCGCGGCACATCCTCATATCCTTCCCAGGATGTATCCGAAATCACCTGCCAACCATTCTGTTGTGCGTCAATATTCGCTTGGCGTACCGCATCATCATAAGTTCCATCCACCACCCGCACATCCGCTCCATAACTCGCAATCGCATCAATGCGGGCCTTACTGGTAAATTTGTGCACATAGATCACTGAGCGAAGGTTCATCACATGGGCAGCCCAGGCGACACCGCGCCCATGATTACCATCGGTTGCTGCTGCGAAGGTGATTCCTCCCAGTTTGGCACGCACTTCACTGGAAGTAAGCTGGGTAAACGGGATTTCCTCATGATCAAAACCCAGTATAGACTTGACAACCCGGTAAATGGCATAGGAGCCGCCAAGGATTTTGAATGAGTTGAGGGCCATGCGCTGGGATTCGTCTTTCACCCAGATACCGCCCAGCCCCAACATCGCAGCCAGATGCGGATAACTCTTTAATGGGCTAATCTGGTATCCTGGAATCTGCTGGTGAAAGCTCCGTGCGAGGCGCGAAATGCCAGAGGGAAAAACGCGGCTGATAGCCTCACTATTCTGCTCGGCACTCACCCGCTCATTCCCACACCATTTGACGGGAAACATCGTATTCTCCATATCACTCCATCTCCATAAATCGAAACTGTTTCATACTATGGTCGTTCTCTACAATTGCTCCGATTTCCAGCGCGGCGCGATCATGTTCTCCGGCTTGAGAATCTCGTCTACCTGTTCACGAGTGAGCAGACCGCGTTCCAACACCAACTCAACCACGCCGCGCCCGCTTGCCAATGCTTCTTTCGCAATCGTCGCCGACTGATCGTATCCAATATACGGATTCAGCGCGGTTACAATCCCAATGGAGTTTTCGACCATCCAATGCAAATGTTCCCGGTTAGCCGTAACACCTTCCACACAGCGCGTCCGAAACACTCGGCAAGCGTTGCGCAGATGGGTGAGGTTATTGAATAATGCGTAAGCAATTACCGGCTCCATCACATTCAACTGGAGCTGTCCCGCTTGGGCTGCCATCGTCACAGTAACGTCGTTACCGATCACTTCGAATGCCACTTGATTGACAACCTCGGGAATAACCGGGTTCACTTTGCCCGGCATGATCGATGATCCAGGCTGCACTGCCGGCAGGTTGATCTCATGCAGGCCCGTACGCGGACCAGAAGAAAGTAAGCGCAGGTCATTAGCTGTCTTCGATAGCTTGACAGCGATTCGCTTAAGTACGCCCGACAATTGCACGAAAACGCCTGTGTCCTGCGTCGCCTCGACCAAATTGGGTGCGATCACTAACGGAATCCCGGTCAGTTCGCGCAAGTGTAGGCACACCCGTGCGGCGAAATCGGGATGCGCGTTTATTCCGGTGCCAATTGCTGTCGCTCCCATATTGATTTCGATAATGAGTTGCGCCGCTTCACGCAGACGATCCATATCCTCATCCAGCATCACTGCATAGGTACTGAATTCTTGTCCCAGCGTCATCGGCACTGCATCTTGAAGCTGTGTGCGCCCCATTTTGATGACATCCTCAAATTCATCGGCTTTAGTCGTGAATCCATCGCGCAGCTCGCGCATCGCCTGCAACAAATCATCGATGGCAAGATGCAGCGCGATCTTGAGCGCCGTAGGATAGACATCATTCGTGCTCTGTGACAAATTTACATGGTTGAGCGGATGAACAAACGTGTATTCTCCCCGCCGGTGATCGAGCAACTCCAAGGCGCGATTGGCAATCACCTCATTGGCGTTCATATTAGTTGATGTGCCCGCTCCACCCTGGATTACGTCCACCACGAACTGGCTGGCCCACATCCCCTGCCGGACCTCCTCTGCCGCCGAAATGATCGCTCCTGCCACTTTTGGATCGAGTAGTCCCAGCTCCAGATTCGCCATGGCCGATGCCTGTTTGATACAGCCCAACGCGCCGATCAAAAACGGGTATCTGCTAATTGACATATCCGAGATCGGAAAATTTTCGATTGCCCGCAGAGTCTGCACACCGTAATAGGCTTCGGCTGGGATACGCCGTTCACCCAGCGAATCCTGTTCAATTCGATAGCGGCCTGACGGCAGGGGCGACTCGCTCCCTGCCTGCTGAGCCGCGGAGTACATGAGCCGCTCGCTCAAGGTTTCCGCTGCCGCAGCGACAAGCACTTGGTAAATGTCAGGGTGGTGTTCGGCCAATTGATCGAGTGCCGCTCGTGAAAACCGCAGCCCGCGCACGTCGGTATTCGCATAAGCTGACGCGACATGGGTCGGGCTACCCAGCAGCAACCGCTCACCAAGCAATGCACCAGGGCCAAGCGTTGCCAGCGGGATTGGACGCTGCCCAATCCCGTGCGTAACCACGACGTGGCCGCTCTCTATGATTATCACCGCCTCGCGAGGAGCACGCTCGTGGAACAGATACTGTCGAGGCTGGTACTCCACCACGTCGAGCAGTCTCTCCACCACGGTCAGAGCGGCATCATCCAACTTTTCAAGCAGTTTGGTTTTATGAAGCATCTGTCTGATAGCGTTTGGGGAATGTTGAGTTGTCATTTTACAGATCGTATTGCCCCGCCGCTTCTGGTTGGTGGAGTATCTGGTCGACTCTCAGGGTTCGAATACCATCCGGCATTTCCCATTTGATTGTTTCTCCCACACGACTGCCCAAAATAGCCATTCCGATGAGTGCCAGTACCGAGATTCTTCCTTCGCTAATGTTCGCATGATCAGGATAGACAAGTGTGAGAATCATTTCCTCGCGCGTATCAAGATCGATCAGTCGCGCAGTCGAGTTCATGGTGATAATGTCAGGCGGGATTTCAGATGGCAGCACTTCAACCGCCCGTTTTATCTCCTGTTCCAACTCCTGCAGATAGGGCTTTTGCTGCAACAGATCCGGGTTATCGAACAGATTCCGCAGACGCTGCATATCAGGACTAGTGATATATATAGTTTTGTTCTCCATACGATCTTCTCCTAGACTAATACTCGAACAATTGGTAATGGAAACGATACAGTCGACATAAACTTGAGCAAAGTTTTTGTCATCTTCGGTGCGATTCATTAAAACATGATAGGCTGGTCCATGGTCTATACTCGGATGACAGCGCCGCTGTTTGGCAGTGTGAAGATGCGGACGAGCTGAATTTCGTGATTCTGAATACTGTGATGTTGAACTCAAATTCCACCAGTTGCACCTCGCAAACTAGCACCAGCACCTAAATTGAAGATACGGTGCTGGACTTCTGCTTCACCAACAAGCGTCAATTCGATCATTCCTGGTTCATCAGACGAGACCGGTCCAAAACGGGGGCTAGGCGGCAAGCGCATCGGGGAACTGCTCCAGTGTCAGGCCGGGATACCACTGCTCAAAAAGGGTGCGCCAATCCTGGTTCAGGACTTGAATGCGGATTTGTAAGAGTAAATGAGCGCCGCGTTTGGTCCACCGCATTTGCTGCTTTTTCACGAAGCGCTTACTGATCACCTGGTTAACAGTTGATTCGACGAAAGCGGTGGAGATGGTTTCACCATACCGATATCGATCGCCATAATTGGGAATGAAGACGCGGTTGGCATTGATTTCGACCGGCAGCACTTCTTGCAAGAGATCGACGGTCAACCCATACGACATCAAAGCAGCCCATTTGGTTTCGAGATAGAGCAGTTCAGACGTGGTCCGTTCGGGTAACTGATGGGCCAGGGGACTGAAGCTTTGCTGCTCAGTATCTTCACAATCACAGGTGTAGATGCGTGGGCTACGCAAAGCCAATTTGCCAAATAAGGTGCGCATCATAATCTGATGCTGTCCCTTGCGCGCTCAGTCGGACCCACAGTGAGAACAATGGCTTTGTTCTTGAAGGTAATCATCGACTTGATGTTGAACCAGTGTTTCTTGCAATCTGGCCAATACATCACGCGCTTCGGCCAAGGTAAGCCCAAAGGTATCGGCACTGAGTTGATCACGTTCAAATGAGACTATATCGGTCGTGGTCTCCGATACGCCATTATCGAACTCAACTACCACTTGCACTTTGATTTTCATAGCCCCTCTAATCTCTCCGCCCAACGTTCATCCTGGGCTGCATACCACTTCAAGCGTTGGTTGACCGTTCGTTGATCGAACTTCTCGGCGTTCACCAGTATGAAAACGCGGCAAATTCGGCACGATAGTGGTCCAGATCATCGTGATCCATTGGTTCATTGTCCATTACAGAACTTAAGAAGTCCAATCCACCACAGTCTTCAGGCGGGGCAGCGCGCGCACTAGCGGTACATAGTAATTGCTCCAATTCATCATGATCTGGGTGATATAATGCAAATCCGCTAGCGTATGATCCTGCGCATCCATATTCGTCGCCAAATCATGGGGCTGATCTGCGCCAGATGGACCCGCAATTGATATAGTTCAACCGGCGAAGAATCCATCAGGGGCCTTTTCTCACCCAATAGTGGGTCGCCCGCTATCCAGGCGTTCTATACGTTCGGTCAGTTCATCCAACGTAGGTTCAGTATAACGCATGACCATGTCCAAACTCGCATGTCCCATGAGGTGTGCTAAACCACGCAGATCATCTGGATTAGCGGCCAAGTAACGGGTCGCAAATGTGTGGCGTAGCATATGCGCCGTAACTACGGTTTTGATCTCCGCCTGGATCGCATATTTTTCCAGGATACGACTGATGCATGGCACTCCACAAAATTGTGTTGCGTCGAGCTGGCAACTTAGGCAACTAAATGGAGCCGTGAGTATGCCTCATTTTAACTCGAAAAAGCAACACGATAAGCATTGTGCCCCTGCATTGTGTTGCGTTATTGTGTAGACAAATTCACTGCCATTTCCGTCCCATCCCCTGGTTTGGACGGGTTTCGTCACCCAATTCCAATGGATTCATTTCAGTGTTGTCAATCGCCGGGCGATAATAAGCCAGGGATAGTCGGCAACACCAGGCCAGGGATGTTCACCCAGAGTAGGCCACTCACCGACCA
>JAFGJA010000369.1 GCA_016929355.1 Anaerolineae bacterium
AAATTCCTAACCTTCTTGACAGACTTTAGCATAAACGCTGCTGGATTGGGCATGGATTTGGAAAATAATTGGCGATATGAATAAAAACCGATAGAGGAAAAGCACGATCTGAACTAACATAAAAACAGGCCGATCTCATGATCAGCCCGTGTGTTAGCCTTGAAGCGGTAACGTTGGAACCCGCTTAGACGGTTTCCAGATGGCGACCTTCTTTGGAGCGCCGCGCCAACATGAGAATATCATAGGCGCTCTGGCGCGCGCTGGTCGTTTCTGCGCCGAGCATTTCGGCTAGCTCATCCACGCGCCCCTGGTCGTCCAGATGCTGCACGCGCGTGACAGTGCGTTTGCCTTCAATGTGTTTGCTCACGCGGTAATGATCATCGCCAAACCCGGCGAGTTGGGCGAGGTGCGTCACGCATAAGACCTGATGATTGTCCGACAAGCGCCAGAGTTTATGACCAACAATCGTACCGAGTCGCCCCCCGATGCCCTGATCGATTTCGTCAAAAATGAGCGTAGGGATAGGATCGGCGTAGACGAGGACGCTTTTTAGCGCCAGCATAATGCGCGCGGTTTCACCGCCGGAGGCGACCTTCGCAATCGGGCGCAATGGTTCGCCCACATTGGCCGCCATGTAAAATTCCACCTGATCAATGCCGGTATTGCTGAAGGCTAATCGCCGCTCTCCGACAAAGCACCCGTCGGGATCGTCGTGCTGTTCGACGCGCACCTCAAAGCGGGCATTTTCCATTTTGAGATCGGCCAATTCTTTGACAATCGCTTGTGTGAGTTGGGTTCCGGCACGCTGGCGGATCTCGCTGATCTTGATCGCACGTTCCCCAATGTGGCGGAGCAGGGCTTCTTCTTGTTCGCGCAGTTCGGCTAATCGTTCCTCGCTGTGCGAAATCCGGTCTAGTTCGGCTTGTGCATGGGCGGCGTGTTCGAGGACGGCTTCAATGGTCCCGCCGTATTTGCGTTTGAGGCGGTTCAATACTTCGAGCCGTTCCTCGATAATATCTAGGCGGCGCGGATCGTATTCGATGTCATCGCGGTAGTTGCGGATCGTGCTGGCGAGTTCTTCCGCCTGGACACTGAGCATTTCAGCGAGTTGGGCGTGTACTTCCACAGAGGGATCGAGGCGGGCCAAACGCGACAAAACCAGCGCGGCCTGTCCGAGCAAATCTTCCACACCTGCATTTTCGCCTAGTTCGCCGGTCAGGGCATATTGGGCTTCGGTGGCGAGTTCCGCGATTTTTTCGGCATTGACCAGCCGGTTACGTTCCTGTTGGAGTTCGGCTTCTTCATCAGGAGTCGGATCGGCGGATTCAATTTCCTGCACCTGATATTGGAGCATATCAATGCGCCGCGCGAGGGCCGCTTCATCGGTCAGGAGTTCATCGATCTCGCCGCGCAGTTGGCGCAAAGCCTGAACGTGCGTTTGCAACTCGTGGCGGGGTGCTTCGAGATCGGCATAGCGATCCAACAAAAATAAGTGCTGCGCAGGCCGGAGCAGCGATAAATGCTCACTTTGCCCGTGAATATCGACCAGCAGCCCGCCCACCTCGCGGTAGACGGTCAAATTACAGGTCATGCCATTGACGCGCGCCTGACTACGCCCATTCGATCGCACTTCGCGCGACAAAATAACCTCGTCAGGCGTATCCCCTTCAAGTTCATGTTCACGCAACACGGCATGTAACTCATCACGAATGGATGGCGCAACGGCGAAGATACCCTCAATCGTAGCGCGCTCAGTGCCGCCGCGTACAAACGTGGCATCAGAGCGTTCGCCCAGCAGCAAATTCACTGCATCCACGATGATCGATTTCCCGGCCCCGGTTTCGCCCGTGACCACCAGAAAACCACCCCGCAGCGAGAGTTCTAACTCGTCAATGATTGCAAAGTTTTTGATCCGCAGTTCTTGTAGCATAAGCCTCGTTGTCGGACTCACAAATTCAAACGAAACCGGGCAACAGCCGCCCCGGTTGCCAGCACGAGATAAATACCAACCATCAATGGCGAAGCGGGCAGGACCGGCAGCGCACCCATCACCACACCCGCGCCCACCACGTAAGCCGTATACCGCCCACGCCGTTTCTTGGTCATCGACCAGATCACAGAACCAATCGCGGTCCCGGCGGCGGGTGACAGGAAGATTGGGATAAGGAAAAAGAAACTAAAGCGTGCGATGATCACGGCAGCGAAAAAGCTCATTACCAGACTGATGCCAATCGCCATGAAGTAATCGAGCATTTGCGCATCGAAAAAACGATCTTGCTGTTCGCGCACACATTCTTTGCAGCGATACCCGACGGGTGTCCGTATTGCGCACTTGGCACACATGGGACGCCCACAGCGATTACAACGCAGCATGGTTTCTACCGTTGGATGAACGGTGCAAAAAAGAATATCAGCCTCATCGTTGGGCTGCACAGGGTCTTCAACGCGATCAGGTAGGGTCATAATTATGCTTTGTCCGTGTGTTGCTTAGTCTTGATTGGTTGTGTGATCTCGATTCTGGCGCGTTTCAGAATGATTGACCACCCGATTTCGGCTGGCACGCGATGGCACACGCGGTTCGAGCCGGTCTAACAAAGAACGATAAAAGTAATTGCGTTCGCGCAGCCGCACAAACCGGCTGATTCGATCACTGGCGCGCACTACAACTTGATCCGCCGATTCCATACTGGCGAGCAATTCCCCATCCAGCGTTAAAACCACCTCGGCAGACGTTTCGGGATCAACCGTCACTTCAATCGTCGCGCCCTGGGATAACACCATCGGACGATCCATGCTCAGGTGCGGCGCAACCGGCACGACCAGAATATTTTTCAGTTCGGGCGGCAAAATCGGCCCGCCCACCGCCAACGCATAGGCCGTTGAACCGGTAGGAGTGGCAATGATCAGCCCGTCGCAATGATACGTGGTTGCCCAACCACCGTCAATATAGGTTTCGAGCCGGATTGCTTTGGCAATCGCCCCCCGGCTGATTACAACATCGTTCAACACATCGCCGTGATCGATCACAATGCCGCCGCGCTGCACCTCACACCGGATCATCATGCGTTCTTCGATCCAGTAATGCCCTTGCAGCAATGACTCCAGGTGGTGCTCCCAGTTTTGCGGCGTCATCTCGGTCAAAAAGCCTAAATGCCCCGCATTGACACCCAACACCGGCACATTTTCTGGCGCACAGATGCGCGCCGTCCGCAGCATGGCCCCATCGCCGCC
>JAFGJA010000370.1 GCA_016929355.1 Anaerolineae bacterium
TCGGGGATCGCGGTGTGATCGTGGCGAACGATACGAGCAACAAGCGGATCGCGGCGCTGCGCTCGAATCTGCAAACATGGGGCGCGCTGGGTGTGTTGATCACCAATGCGCCGGGCGAACGCTTTGGGCGCTGGTTCCCGGAAACGTTTGATAAGGTGTTGCTGGATGCGCCGTGCAGTGGCGATACGCTGCGCATTACCACCGGGCGCAGGTCGCGCGAAGTCTCCGATAGTGAGCGGGCGAATTTATGCCAGCGTCAGGGGGCGTTGTTGGTGAGCGCGTTGCAGGCGGTGCGACCCGGCGGCGAGATCGTGTATTCGACTTGCACAATGGCTCCTGAAGAAGACGAAGCGATTTTAGATGAACTGCTGCGCACGTATCCCGACGCGGCGCAAATCGATGTGCTGGATCATTTGCCGGTGACTGCGCCGGGGCTGGCGTTGGCGGCGTATGATCTGCAGGTCAAACGTGCGATCCGGCTGTGGCCGCACCTGTATCACACTTCCGGCTTTTTCGCGGCGCGGATTCGCAAATTACGCTCCATCGCGGGGGATATTTCGCCCGATGCACCTCCGGCGCGGCCCTGGGTGCAAACGGGACTGCGCCCCATCTCGCGGCAGAATCAGGCGCAGATCACGGACAGCGTGCAGCAGGCGTTTGGGTTTGATCTGGCGGCGCAGCAGGTGACGCTATGGCAGCGCGACAAGTCTGTCCATGCGATCCCCGAACGGATCGTATCCCAGTTTGGCGATCTGCCGAATGTGGGCGCGGGCTTTCTGGTCGGGCAGATGGGAGGCGATCAATTCATCCCCTCACACGAATTGATCACGCGCTATGAGGCGCAGTTTGGCGGCGGACGGTTGGCGCTGGATGCGGATCAGTTAGCGATCTGGTTGCAAGGGCGCGATCTGCGCAGCGTCCCGGCGATGCCTTACGCGGCGGGATCGGTGATTCTGCTGGTGGACGAACGCGGGCGTTTTGTGGGACGGGGTAAAGTCCAGCGTGATCGGGTGCGGAATCTGCTGCCGCGCCGGTTGACGCAGTAAAATCAAGTTGTAAGTTTTTAGTTCTAAGTGATTAGTAAAATCTTGTCAAGTCGTAGAAATTTACTTAAAACTGATAACTTATAACTCAACACATGACTTCAGTCAGTAAAAAAGAGGGACATGGTATGCAGTTCAAATTAGCGTATGGCAAAACAGGTCTGACAATTACCCTACCCGATGCCGCCAATGTGACGGTGGTTGAACCGGCGTTTGTGGCGGCGCTGCCCGATCAGATCGGGGCGGTGCGGGATGCGCTGCGCGATCCGATTGGGGCGCAGGCGCTGCGTGAAACGGTCAATGCATCGGATACAGTGGGTATTGTGTTCAGCGACATCACCCGGCCCACGCCCAATCATATCCTGCTTCCCGCGCTGCTGGCCGAGTTGGATCATGTGCCGGATGAGCAGATCGTGCTGTTCAACGCGACGGGCACGCACCGGCCTAATACCGAGAGCGAATTACGGACGATGTTAGGCGCTACGCTCTCCGGGGATGCCATAGTGGATCGTTTCCGCATTGTGCAGAATGACGCCAATGATCGCGCCTCGCATGAATTGATCGGTACGACCAGCCGGGGCAATGATGTCTGGCTGCACCGTGAATTTTTGGCGTGCGCTGTGCAGATTCCTACCGGGTTTATTGAGCCGCATTTTTTCGCGGGCTATTCCGGCGCGGGCAAGGCGATCATGCCGGGGTTGGCGCTGCTGGAAACGATCCTGCGCAATCACAGCGCCGTGAATCTGGACGATCCGCGCACGACATGGGGCCACACCACCGGCAATCCGTTGTGGGAAGAAGTGCGCGAAGTGGCGCAGATGGCGGCGCAGTCGGCGCGCGTGAGTTTCCTGCTTAATGTGACGCTCAACCGCGACAAGGCGATCACTGGCGTGTTTGCGGGCGCGATGGATCAGGCGCACGCGGCGGGCTGTGCGTTTGTCAAGGATACGGCGATGGTTCCCGTTGCTGAGGCGTTCGATATGGTGATCACCAGCAATTCCGGCTATCCACTCGATCTCAACCTGTACCAGACGGTGAAGGGCATGAGCGCGGCGGCGTTGGTGGTGAAACCCGGTGGAACGATCATTGCGGCGGCGGATTGTTGGGATGGGCTGCCCGATCACGGTGAGTATGCCCAACTACTGCACAGCGCCGATTCTCCGGCGGCATTGCTAGAGATGGTCCGCGCACCGGGCTACCAACGACAGGATATGTGGCAGGGGCATATTCAGGCATTGGTGAGTCAAAAAGCGGAGGTGTACGTGTATAGCGACCATCTCACCGACGCACAGCTTGAAGCGGCGCTGCTCAAACCCTGCCGTAATATTGGGGCGCTGGTCGCGGACTTACTGACTCGTTATGGATCAGATGCGTCGATCTGTGTGCTGCCGGAAGGCCCGCAGACGATCCCGTATCTGGCGGAACAGGCCTGAGAAGCCAATCCATATTTTCAACCTGCGATCCCTCTACGCTGCGCTGGACAATCCCCGGCAACGCGGTATACTCTCGCCAAATTTTCGCGCGTTTTCTGATAAGGCTGTTCGCTGTGCGACCTTCAACGGTATTTTTGCTAGCGGTGTTATGTACCGCGTTGATTATAGGCTGTCCCGCGTTGGTGCAGGCCCAGCCCGAAACCGGCGCGATCTGCGTGGCGACGTTCGCTGATGCCAACGTTGATGGGCAGCGCGATCCCGATGAAGGCGCGCTGGCAGGCGTGAATGTCAATCTGGTGACAGGTAATGCGATCATTGCTACGCACATTACCGCAGAAGGCGAAACGGAATATTGTTTCGAAAATTTGCTGCCCGGCCTGTATACGGTGGTCTTTACCGACAGCGCCCTCTACCGTCCGACAACGGCGCAAGAAGGGACGTTTGCCGTCGAGGGTAATCGCCTGACGGTGAATGCCTTCGGCGCATTTCCGATTCCGCCGGAGAATTTGCGCGGCGAAGTGGCGGCGCAATACGCTAAAACGGATGAACCGCTCGACGCCCCCACGCGCTTGATGCTGGCGCTGGGTGGCTCAATGCTGGTGATGTTGTTTATGATCGGGATTGGGGCGGTGATCCTGGGTATCCTGAGTGGTCGGAATCCAAAACGTCAAACGCCTGCGCCGCCGAATGTATCCCAGCGTAAAACGCAGGATTTGGCGCGGGTAACACCGCCGCCAACGATCAAGCCGCCTAATCACTGATCGGTTCATTGTCCTTTCAGTTTTTCGACAGTTTCGAGCAATGAGGGTGTTTTTAGCCGGAATAAAAAGTAATAAGTTTTTAGTTCTCAGTTGTTAGTAAAACCTTGTTGAGCGTAGGTAAAAAGTTCAGGGTTTACTGAAAACTTATAATTTCAGTAGACCGCAACGGATGAGTGCGGTTTGAAAAATGGGGACATTGGGATACCTTTTTGTTTGCGAAAACCGAAAGGAGAA
>JAFGJA010000371.1 GCA_016929355.1 Anaerolineae bacterium
AGTCCCCTCTCTGCTTGCGGAGAGGGGATTTAGGGGTGAGGTTAAACGAAAATACGACATGAAGGCTTAACTTAATGCCTATGGGCTAGGGGGTGAGGTAATCTTACAACTGGCGGACGCCGATAGTCACGGTTTCGCCCGACGCTTTGATCTCGAATGTCTCGCTGTGCGCGCCAGCCTGCGGCGCACCTGCCGCCATTTCATCGGCCAGCGTTTCCTGCTGGATGTAATCGCTAAAGGCATCAATTGCCGCCTG
This sequence comes from Anaerolineae bacterium, assembly GCA_016929355.1. Lineage (GTDB taxonomy): Bacteria > Chloroflexota > Anaerolineae > Aggregatilineales > Aggregatilineaceae > JAFGJA01. The sequence goes on from JAFGJA010000371.1 coordinate 257, forward strand.
CCAGCGCTCGTTAGCCTGATACGTCACGGCGATATGATCGCTGATGTCGAAGTCGGCATCCTTGCGCAAGGTCTGCACACGGCGCACAAATTCACGCGCCAGCCCTTCCTGGATCAGATCGTCGGTCAGTTCCGTCGAGAGCGCCGCCACGTAGCCGTAATCCTCGGCGACAGCGTACCCTTCGGCGGCTGATTCCTGCACTTCGCATTGATCCGGCGTGATGGTATAGGTTTTACCCTCAACCTCGACGGTGATGGCTTCGCCCGCTTTGAGCGCTTTCGCCCAGCGTTCGACATCGGCGGGATCACCTTCGCGCAGCGCCTTTTGCACTTTCGGGAAATCGCCTCGGAGCAACCGCGCCAACACTTGCGGTAGCGGATTCAGGCTGTAGGTCAGCATATCTTCCGCCGATTCGACCACGCGCACCGTTTTAACGTTCAATTCCTCCGCGATAGTTCCCGCCAGCGCTTTCACTGTGTCATTTTCGGCGCTGTAGCGCGTCACGAACACAGCCTCCGCGAGTGGTTGGCGCACCTTGAGATCGGCGGTGTGGCGCGCGGCATGGCCCAGGCTGACAAGTTTCTGTGTCAGGCGCATGTCTGCCATGACTTTTTCGTCGATCAGCGCAGCATTATATTTCGGCCAGAAGACGAGATGCACGCTTTCCGGCGCGTCAGGATTATCCTTTGCGACCAGATTGCGGTACATCGCTTCGGACAAGAACGGCATCGATGGCGCGAGCAGTTTGGCGACCATCACCAGCGATTCGTACAACGTCTGGTAAGCGGCGAGTTTGTCCGTGTCACTCTCTGATTTCCAGAAGCGGCGGCGCGAACGGCGCAGATACCAGTTGCTCAGACTATCCACAAATGTTTCAATCGGGCGCGTGGCGCGTGGTACGTCGTAGGCGTCATAACCTTCGGTGACTTCGCGGGCCAGCGCGTGCAGTTCGCTCAGAATCCAGCGATCTAACGGATCACGATCCGCGACAGGTACAGGTTTTTGCTTCGGATCGAAGTTGTCCAGATTGGCATACGTCACAAAGAAGCTGTAGACATTCCACAGCGTCAGGTAGAAGTTACGCACCGCCTCGCCGACCAACTCTACCGAGAAGCGGCGCGGTTCGCCGGGCGGCCCCGCCGTGTACATGTACCATCTAAACGCATCGGCCCCGTACTGATCCAGTACGCTCCAGGGTTCGACGATGTTGCCCAGGCTCTTGGACATTTTTTGACCATTTTCATCAAGGATGTGGCCCAGGCTGATACAGTTCTTGAAGTTGACGCTCTCGAACAGCATCGACGCAATCGCGTGCTGGCTGTAGAACCAGCCGCGCGTCTGATCCACCGCTTCACAGATGTAATCGGCGGGAAACTGCTGCTCGAACATTTCCTGATTTTTGAACGGGTAGCCCCACTGCGCCACGCCCATCGCGCCGCTATCAAACCACACGTCGATCAGTTCGGGTACGCGCTGCATGGTCCCGCCGCATTCGGGACACGGAAACGTCACCTCGTCCACATACGGGCGGTGCAGGTCCAGTTCGGACAAATCGCGTCCGCTCAGTTTTTCGAGTTCGGCCACGCTGCCGATGCAGTGTTTGTGATCGCGGTTATTCTGGCAAACCCAAACCGGGAGCGGCGTGCCCCAATAGCGTTCGCGGCCCAACGCCCAATCGCGCAGATCGTCCAGCCAGTTGCCGAAACGTCCATCCTTGATGTGGTCGGGAACCCAGTGGATGGTCTGGTTGAGTTCGATCATTTTTTCGCGGTAGCGGGTCGCTTCGATATACCACGTTTCGCGGGCGTAATAGAGCAAGGGTGTCTTGCAACGCCAGCAGAACGGGTAATTGTGCTCGTAGGTCTGCACCTTGTACATGATGCCGCGCGCTTCCAGCGACTCGATGATCTGCGGATCAGCATCTTTGACCCACATCCCGGCCCAGGGTTCTACTGCGTCGATGAACGCGCCATCCGGGGCGACGGTTTGCAGCACGGGCAGATTGAATTCGCGCCCCACGTCCATATCGTCCGCACCAAACGCGGGCGCGATATGCACGATGCCGGAACCGTCTTCCATGCTGACGAAATCGCCATGCACGACGTAGGCGTAATCCTGTTCAACGGGCAGGAACGTGAACAATGGCTCGTAATGGACGTTCAGCAGGTTTTCGCCGGGGAATTCCTCCACGACGGTATACGCTTCGGGATTTTTGAGCGCTTTACCCATCAACGCTTTCGCTAAGATGAGGTGCTCCGTGCCGGTCCCATCCGCGCTCGGTCCTTCGACCTTAACGTATGTTTCGCGGCGATTCACCGCCAGCGCCACATTACCGGGCAGTGTCCAGGGGGTTGTGGTCCAGACCAGGAAAGAAACCCCCGGCTGATCCTGGATCGCAAAGCGCACGAAAATGCTTGGATCATGCACCGTTTCGTAACCCTGCGAAACCTCGTGCGTGCTGAGCGGCGTGCCGCAGCGCGCGCAGTAGGGCACAACCTTGTAGCCCTGGTAGAGCAGGTCTTTATCCCAGAACTGGCGCAGAATCCACCACACGCTCTGGATGTATTCGTTTTTGTAGGTGACATACGCATCATCCAGATCAACCCAGAAGGCGATCCGCTCGGTCAGCTTTTCCCATTCCTGGATGTAACGGAACACGCTGTCACGGCACTTTTTGTTGTATTCCGCGATACCGTATGCCTCGATCTCATGTTTGTGCTTGAGTCCGAGTTCCTTTTCGACCTCGATCTCAACCGGCAGACCATGCGTATCCCAACCGCCCTTACGCAGCACATACGCGCCGTTCATCGTGTGATAGCGCGGGAACATATCTTTGAACGCGCGCGCCAACACATGATGCGTGCCGGGGCGTCCGTTGGCGGTGGGCGGACCTTCGAAAAAGACGTAGGTCCGGCCCCCTTTGCGCTCGTCCATCGAGCGGTGGAAGATGTCGCGCTCCCGCCAGAAGTCGAGTTGTTGTTTTTCCAGGGCGTCGATGTCGACTTTCGGTGTTACAGCTTCAAACATACTGTCTCCTGTTCGGCTGATGTTGGTTTGAGTGTGATTACGGTTTACGCTTCCGGCAGCACAGTGCCAATGGTCAGCAGGATATTGGCATAAATCCGTTGTTCGCCTGTCGCAATGACCATACACACATTGCTTGATTTACTTTCCTCGTAGAATGCGAAACGCTCGTGCGCTTGCAGTTCCAGGTCCGGCAGCAATTGGCGAAACTCCGCGAAGATGGCGGGTTCTTCGCCGGGCGGCATCATCACTTCGGCGGCTTCGACGGGCATGGCCGTAATCAACGCTGCCAGCACGTCAGTGACGGTCAGCTTGCCGGGCGACAGGTTGAGTTGTACGCGCCGCGCGGCGGGATTCGCGCCTGTGCTGAACGGGTAATTTCCGTCCGCGATCAGGACTTTGCTGCCGTGTCCAGACGAACCGAGAACCTCCAAGATCGTGGGGTGAATCAACTGGCCTTTGAGCATGATTTGCATTCCTCCAAAGAATGAACCCCTCTCCCTAACCCCCTCCCCATTTGGTGGAGAGGGGGGATAACGCTCGATCTGTCTCTCCCTCTCCATCGCATGGAGAGGGGGCCGGGGGGTGAGGTAAACACAGAACAAAAATGTCGGTTAAATGTGTTTATCTGTCTAATAACTCCAATTGCGCATCTGGCTCCAACAACCGTTTCGCCAGCTTCACATCTGCTTCCAACAAACGCCGCAAGGGAGCCGCCTGTTTGCTGGCAAAAATCGTCTGCCATTCGTCCAGGCTGTTCGCCTGTTGGCGCAGCGCGGCGAGATGCTGTTCCGTCGCCGCCATATCACCGCGCCGGTACGCGGCCCGTGCCAGCCACAAATGCGCCAGCAAGCGATAGCGGCTGTGGGGCAGCCCCATTTTCAGCGCCGCTTCAAGATGTTCCCGCACCGCGTCCGAATCCTTCAGCCGGTCCTCGATCATGCCGAGGTTGTAGAGCGGCATCCACTGTCCCGGTTGTTTATCGAGCGCTGTTTGCGCATATTCCCGCGCCCGTTCGTATTCGCTGCGCTGCGCGTAGACTTCCGCCAAACCGCCGTAGCCCGTCGGCGATTCTGGCGCGATCTGTGTGATGCGCTCGTAATCCGTGATCGCCTTTGGCAGATTACTGGACAACCGGAATAGCTCGGCACGAAAACGATAATGCTCGGTTTCATTGGGTTCGGTGGCGATCAACTTGTCCATGATGCTGATCGCGTCTTTGATATTCCCGGCGCGCAAATGCTTGATCGCGGCCTGATATTCCATCCGCACGCGGCCCCGCAGCACAAACTGCGCCGCGACCATCCAACCCATGGCCGCCCCGCCAAACGTCAGCGCGTAATCGGGCACGACGATCCCGAATCCAAGCAGGACCAGGCCCGGTCCCAGCGCGATCCAGAGCCGCTTTTTCCCTGCTCCGGTCAGGCGCGAACTGAGCGTCAGCGCCAGCCCGACGAAAAATAACCAGACCAGCGCGATCTGCGCGGCAAAGAGCCACGATTCCCCGGCAAACAATACCTGTAATCCCAGGCTGCCGAAGACGGCTCCGGCCAGCAGGACCGCCAAGACGCGCGTATTATTGGGACCAAACCAGTTCACCATTTGACGCAGCATGAGCGATTAATCCTCGTCCGCTAGATCGTCGTCGTCTTCAAAATTCAATTCCATCCGCATCCGCACCATGATGGCGAGGCCATCCATCGCGCTCCAGAATTCGAGCGCGTTCGCATCGGCGGCGGCGGTTTGCCATTCCACGCTGCGAATGTCTTCATCCGCAAACCAGTCCAGCATATCTTCGACCAGTGCCGCGCCGATGCCCTGCCGCCGGTAAGCGCGGTCCACGAAAATATCCGCGATATAGCCCGCTTTGGCGTGTTGGAACAAGTCGGGATG
>JAFGJA010000372.1 GCA_016929355.1 Anaerolineae bacterium
CCGTGCGTGAGTTCGCGGCCATAGACTTCCCAGGGGTGATCGTTGTTATCCCACCATGCGCGGTAATTGGCGGATACGTCGCGCGCGTTGGTGATCGTGAGGGTGAGCAAGGCGAGGGCGATCACCACCAACGGGATTTGTAGGGGCGCGGCGACGCCTCGCCCTGGGCGACCCACCGGGTCACCCCTACGGGACATTGTAAAATTGAAAAACCACTCTCCCACTCCCAACACCGCCCCCACGCCCACGCCCATGATCACCGGGAACACGGCAAATTCGCCCACGATCCGGTGGCCGTGCGGAATTTCGCCCGCCATCATCACGGGCAGTGTCCCCAACAGCAGCAGACTCGCCAGCAGCGCCGATGAGGGATGCCGCAGCCGTAGTCCCAACGCGATCAAGCCGAGCATGAACAGGTGATCGAAGGTCGGCGGCAGGATCGGTGCGTAATCCGCGTTGTACTGCGAGTTGATGTCGCCGCGTGTGGTGATCTGCCGCCAGACGCGATCAAAGCGATTTTCGATGTTGTCGCGCGTGAGTTCCGATTCCAGATCGGTAGCGCGTGTCAGGACGCGATCCTGATCCGTGAGCAGCATAACCATGATCGGCGCGGTGATCAAGGCCGCCGTCACGCCGAGCAAGACGAGGCCCGGCAGCCAGCGCCGCCACTGCCGGAAGCGAAAGATCAGCAGGCTCAGCGCGAGGACGGGCAGCCCCAACGGGACTACCAGCGCGGCGGTATAGGTGTGCAGCGCAAGGCCAAGCGCGAGGCCGCTCAGGATGAAATTATGATAGTTGCGCCAGAAGGCGCGGAGTTTGGTTTTTACCTCACCCCCCGGCCCACATGGAGAGGGGGAGTCAGGTTGTGTTGCAAGTCCCCTCTCCATCAGAATGGGGAGGGGGGCAACCAAAGGTTGCTCAGGGGGTGAGGTTCGCAAGCCCCGCATCAGAAAACCAAAAAAGAGCAGCATCCACACCGGCTGCCACAGGCCGCGATACAACGAGCGCGATAGGACAACATGACTCATTGCCACCGCCAGCGATCCCGCCGCCGCCAAGCCCGCGATCTGCCGGATCGGACGCGGCAAATCGGGCAGCGTTTGGCGTGTCGCCCAATCCGCCAGCGCCACCGTGATCACCCCCGCGAAAACCTGCATTAACCGGAACGCCCACACGCTCGATCCAAACAGCGATCCCACTGCCAGAATGATCCGGTGCAGGTGTTCGGGGCGGTTGAGGTCTTCATAAAGCGGCAGGTGGCCGGTTTGCGCCAGGATAAAGCTATCGGCAGCGTTGAAGGATTCGTCGGTGCTGATGCCGGGCGGCATGGTAGCCAGATCGGTCACGCGCAGCCAGAACGCGATCAGCAGGATGAGAATCAGACCGAAGGTGTGGCCTTTATGCGACATGGCGGGGTATCCGTCCCTGGTGATGGTAGCTCATGATGCACGTAATAGTACCATATTTCAGTGGTTTAGATCGGTAGGTCTCGGCGGGCTGATTTGCCCATTCGCGTTATAATCGGGATTGGCAGGGTCACGATCCCGATGACAGAATTTGAACCCGCCGCAATGGAGCCGTCTTGATGATCAAAATTGCCGTGTTCGGATTTTATGCGCTGGACCATACCCGCTTGTATGCCGCCGGGCATCTGTCCCCGGTCAACACGCAAGATTTTATGCGCGCGGTGTGGGCAATGGAACCGCCCGAATCACGCATCGGGGAAGCGCCGGAACTGCCCTGTTTCGTCAAGCTGACGCGCGTCACCACGCAGCCGATCTATGTGCAGTGTCTCAGTGATGATATGGCGGGGGGCGCGGGGTTGGTCGAGTGTGATGGGTATATTGCCATCATTGACGCGGTGAAAATTCTTGCGCCTAACGCGATCCAATCCGCGCTGCGCCGCCTGTATGAACTCCAACCTCAAGCCGATCTAATCGTCGCGGCGGGGCGGCAAAATGAACCGGATGCGCTTTCCTCGGACGAAATCCGCACGATCCTGGGGCTGAATCCCGATCTGCTGGTCATGCCCTATGATCCCGATCAACCGGCGACCATCGAACACATTATCCAGCGCATGGTGCGTTATATCGACAACCCGGATCGCGTGCCGCCGCCGATTTTTGTCGGGGATGAGCCGCGCGCGCGGGTGAGTCCGGCCCCTACTGCTGCGCTTCCTGAGTCGCAAACTCAAAAGACACCGCCGCCTGCGCCGCGTATTCATGGCCTGGATTATATGGCGATCATCGTCAGCGATCTGGATCGGGCGCTGCATTTTTACCAGAAATTACTCGGTTTCCGGCTGTTGGGGCATATTGATCTGCATGACGAGCGCGAACGCACCCTGACACACCTGGATACCGGGCGCGGCGTGATCGCGTTGGTCAGTGCCGCGCTTGATCCCGCCCAACCTGCAGGGACGCATGATGAACGGCAGACGGGTATCCCGCACCTGGCGCTGCGTGTCACGGACATTGACGCGATTGCTCAAACGCTGCGCGACGCGGGCGTCACCTTCACGCGGGAGCCGGTCACGCTGCCGCATGGGGTGCGCGTGGCGTTTTGCACTGATCCCGATGGCACGGTGATCGAACTGGTTGAAGGGGAGATCGTGTATACGCGGCGTTAACCTCACCCCCCGGCCCCCTCTCCACGCATGGCGAGGGGGAGTCAGGTCGAGCGTTGATCCCCCCTCTCCGCGTGCGGGTAGGGGTTAATCACAAAAACATTATGGAGAAAACAATTAAAAGTGGCTCCATGTAGGGGCCGACCAGCGTGTCGGCCTAGGGCGAACACATGACGAACCGCAGGTTCGCGTTCGCCCCTACGTGATCATGCGAAATCTATTTGTTTTCTCCATTA